>JAZNQW010000158.1:0-3791 GCA_045590435.1 Alphaproteobacteria bacterium
CAATATCCCATTTATTAACGGCAATCACCAACGCACGCCCCTCTTCAACCACTTTGCGGGCTATCGTTAAGTCTTGCTTATCCAAAACCGCGTCCGCATCCAACACCAAAACCACAACTTGTGCCATATTGGCGGCATAAATCGTGCTTTCAACCGACATTTTTTCCAACAAATCAGTCACCCGTGCCTGACGGCGCAATCCTGCCGTATCCACCAACTTAAAAGTCTGCCCTTGCCATTGCCATTCGGTCGTTATCGCGTCGCGTGTCATACCGGCTTCCGGTCCCGTCAACATACGTTCATCATTCAAAAGGGCATTAACTAGCGTTGATTTTCCCACATTCGGCCGCCCGACAAACGCAATCTGAATCGGTCGCTTGGCATCGGTATCAGTCGTTTCTTCGTCTTCCGGTTGCGATTTAATTTCTTCTTCGGCGACTTGCTTTTTTTCGTTCAGTTCTTGTAATTCCAGATACAACTCATCAAAACCGATACTGTGTTCGGCCGAGAAAATCAGCGGTGCACCTAACCCTAACCGATAGGCTTCTCCTATAGCATTTTCCTGTGCTTTTCCTTCACATTTATTGGCTAATAAAATCACCGGCTTATGCATCTTACGCACTAAATCGGCAAAAAACTCATCATAAGGTTGTATACCCGCACGCGCATCAAACAAAAACAAACAGACATCCGCTTCACGAATAGCTGTTTGCGTTTGCTGCCACATACGACTTTCCATATTATCCGTGGTAGAATACTCATAACCGGCCGTATCAATAATCATCAACTCCAAATCGCGCAATTTGGCCGGTGTCATTTTGCGATCACGCGTCACTTCCGGTTTATCATGCACAAGCGCCAGCTTTTTTCCGGCCAAGCGGTTAAATAACGTAGACTTTCCGACATTCGGCCGCCCGATAATCGCCACTGTTAACACTTATTTCTCCTTTATTCGCAAACAATTATCTTGGCATTGGAGGAAACCAAAATAACATGATTATTAGCGGCAATCGGCGCCCCGTTTAATTCCTCTCCGGCATCAATCCGATCAATTTCCGCACCGGTCTTGGCATCATAAGTTACCACATAACCGTTAGACATGGCAATCACTAATTGGCTGTTAATCATAACCGGTCCAAACACTTGAGCCTTTTTACTTCTTTCTCCGTAGTTAACCGACTTAGCCCATAAAATACGCCCGTCTTTTTTATCTAAAGCTACCAGATCATTTTTATCTGTAAGCAAATATAACGTATTTCCGCTCAAAAGCGGCGTATTTGATCCGCTGATTTCTTTCTCCCAAATCCGCACACCGCTGCGCATTTCAATGGCCGCCAACACATTAGACGCACCCAAAGCATAGACTCTGTCACCTTCAATCACCGGTGCCGCCTTTACTGTATGCAAGGCCGTTGTAGAATAAGCATATTTATTGGAAATCAACATATCCGACCACAAAGGTGTTCCGATAGTGGCATTAAAGGCTTGCAATTCACCATTGGAAAATCCCGTTACAACAATATCTGTCTCCGGACTATATGCCGCAACGGCACCACCCACCATTGTTGTATTTTCCATCGCAATATCATATTGCCATAACACCTCGCCATCTTTGGCATCTAAAGCCCAAAACTTATTATCAACACTCTGCACCAAAACTTTTCCGCCGGCCACAACCGGTGCAATTCTGAGCGGTACTTGCGTATCATACTGCCATAAAATTTTACCGTCTTTAGCCCGCACCGCAAAAACCGAACCATATCCTGTTGTAGCATAAATGGAATTACCGTCCATGGCAATACCAACGCCTTTAATTGCCGTATCTTTCACGTTCTTTTCAGAGGCCCGTAATTCAACCGACCATTCTGTTTCGCCGTCAATTAATTTAAACGAACGCAAAAAACCGTCCGCATCAAGTGTATAAATATGTGCATCATTCATCAGCGGCTGCGAAATCAAAAATTCGTGCTTTGACGATCCGGTACCAAAATCAGCTTTCCATATTTTATGCCATTTAGGTGCCATCTTAACATTAGGAATGTGATGTTGTGCGTTGGCATCTACCTGCCGCCAATATGGATTAACAACCGCTGCGGCTAAACTTATTTTTGCCGCACCGTCCGCCACCTCGGATTTCACATCTGCAGATTGTTCCAACACAGCAATACGCTTGCCTTGCGGAATAACCTTATCCTTCGAGCATGCCGTTAATGAAACTGCCGCTGCCAACACACAAAAACACAAAAAAGATTTGTTTCTTAACATCACACACACCTCTTATTTTTCAACTTACATATCGTTAAGCGACGTTAACATATCTTGAATTTTCGTTTTGAAATTTTCCGGCAAATCTTTAATCTTCAATATATTTTCATAAATTGTTCTGGCCGTTTCGACATCACCTTCTTTAATAGCCGACATAGCCAACAAATCTTGCGCCAATGGTGTCCATGAATTATTTGCTTCCAACACCGGTTTAAGCATGGCTTCAAATTCCGCTTTTGTCATCTCGTCCACTTTATAAGTCGCCAATTTTATCAAAGCAATATTCTTAACTTCTTCATTAACTTGCTGGTCATCTATTAAACTTTGCAAAGTTGCCTTAGCTTCTTCATCTTTGCTCTGATTAAACAGTACATTGGCAATTTGTAACTTAGCAAAATCACTGAAAATTCCCTGACTGCTTTGATTAATTTGTTGCAAAGCGGCAATAGTTTCTTCCGGATTTTCTTTTAATTGTGCCGCTGTCATATAATTTTCGGTTGTTGCTTGATTCTGAGCCACCTTCCACTCCTTAAACTTTTCAAAAGAAACCGTAGCGGAAACAGCCAACACAACAAACAAAACAATCAAAATACCATATTTATCCCACAAAACCTTCAAATTGTCGTTTTTAACATCTTCGTCAATTTCTTGAATAAACGCATCTGTATATTCCGGATTAATATTCGAGTTATCTTTGGCCAAACGACGCATTTTAGCCGCCGCAGATTTATTTTCCGACCATTTATTTTCTGATTTTTTTACATTCTTAGCCATGGTTTTAATTCCTTTATAAAACTTATTTAATAACGTTCTTACCAAAAAAAATTCTGCAAAGCAAACAGTTTTTACGTTTTCTCCCGCAATCCTATTGAGAAATTTCTTTAATTACCAAACCGCGCACCCAACGTAAATCGTCAAGCGGCATATTCTTACCGAAAATAATACTGCGTTCGGCAGAAATAATCGATAAATAATAACGATCCGTTGTCGGATTATGCCCAATATCAACCGCTGCAATATTTTCTTGCGATAAATATTCCACATCTAAACGCAAAAACAATAAATTGTGCCCTAAAATAATACCTTCACGCGTTATAATCAAAACATCTTTGCTGAAGATTAAAATAATCGCACAAATCAAAGCCGCCAAGAAAACGGCCAACAACAAAATCAACCATCCCCAACCTATATATGGTATAACAGATTGATAATTCAAGCCTAAATAAACAGTCAAACACCCCAACAAAATAACACCTAAAACAGCCAATATGCTGTATATATCAAAAAACAATTGCCGCTCTTTAACAATAACTTTATGACCTTTCCTCCTATATTTTATTGAGTCCGGCACATGATCTTCAGCCCGATATAACGAATTCAAATGCCATTTCTGCGCCATATCTTTCAATGTTTTATTGAGTTCACTGTGATGCCGCGAAATCAATCCGTGATCCGTCATAAACAAGGCCGGCATTTTAAGTTTTGCGGCATACATTTCCCACATTTGTAAGTCGGAGGCCAAGCGG
>JAZNQW010000159.1:0-5700 GCA_045590435.1 Alphaproteobacteria bacterium
AAAGGTAAAGTAGGATGTTCAATAGATACGTTATATAAAATATCTATAGTATTAAATACAAGAATTGACAAATTTTTTGAATAATGGTGTGCTATAATAATTTTAGGTGATAAAATATGCAAGAAAAATATATTGAATTATTATTAAAAAGATGTTTGTGTGTTGATTCAATTTATTGCGGTTAAGTTGCAGATTTAAAATAAAAAATGTTGAAATTTAATTGGAAAGGAATTATAATTCGCGCAGTTTAAAGCGGGTGTAACATTCCGCCGGAAAAAATTATTGCACGAATTGGGCCGAGAGGGCGAAAATACCGAGGGTTTGGCCTATTCATTAAACAAAAAAGTGTTGTTTAACCTTCTGTTGACGGGATTGAGTTTATTTTCATAAGAATTGTCGCAGAATCAATATTTTAGAAGGATAAAATAGATGAAAGAGACTTATACGAGCAAAAAACGTGTAAGGAAAAATTTCGGCCGAATCGAGGCCGTGATGGATATGCCTAATTTAATTGATATTCAAACAGGTTCTTATTCCAGCTTTATCAATAACATAGACGCTTATGGTGACCATTGTGAATTTGGTTTGGATGAAGTTTTCAGATCAATTTTTCCGATTAGAGATTTTTCGGATAACGGTGAGTTGGAATTTGTAAAATATGTGTTGGAAACTCCGAAATATGATGAAGAAGAATGCATTAGACGTGATATGACCTATGCCGCGCCAATCAGAGCGACGTTGCGTTTGGTGGTTTTTGATACAGACGAAGCCACAGGTGCCAAATCTATTCATGATATTAAAGAGCAAGACGTCTATATGGGTGATATACCGCTCATGACGGAAAAAGGAACGTTTATTTTCAACGGCACGGAACGTGTAGTTGTTTCGCAAATGCACCGTTCGCCGGGCGTGTTTTATGATAGTGATGGCGGCAAAAATATTTCTTCGGGTAAAAAATTATTCTCAGCCCGCATTATTCCGTACCGCGGTTCATGGCTTGATTTTGAATTTGATGCCAAAGATTTGATGTATGCGCGTATTGACCGTCGTCGTAAGTTGCCAGTAACGTCGATTTTATATTCGTTGCCATCTAAGGAAACGGAAGAAAAGTTGGCAAAGAATCCAAACCTGCCGCTAGAAGAAATTGAAGGTATGAGCAAAGAAGAAATTTTGAATTACTTCTATGATACCGAAGTTTATTCAACCGAGAAAAAGGCTTGGAAAATGAAGTTTGAACCAAGCCGTATGCGCGGTGTTAAGTTTGATTTTGCACTGGTTAATGCTAAAACAGGTGAAACAGTTTGGGATGCCGGTAAGAAATTAACGCCGAGAAGTGCTCAGAAATTGGCTGATGAAGGTTTGGAATACTTTTTAGTTTCTAAAGAACAGATGTTCGGCAAATTCTTGGCAAAAAATATTGTAGTGGCAAAAACCGGTGAAGTTTTGGCCGAGGCCGGTGATGAAATTAATGAAGAATTGCTCGCTAAATTGACCGAGAATAAAATTAAAACCTTTGAAACATTGTATATTGACGGATTGAATGTCGGTCCGTATATGCGTAATACTTTGGCGGCTGATAAAAACAGCAATCGTCAGGAAGCATTGTTTGATATTTATCGCGTGATGAGACCGGGTGAACCGGCAACGTTGGAAGCGGCAGATGCTTTGTTTAAGCAATTATTCTTTGATTCGGAACGCTATGATTTGTCGGCGGTCGGTCGTGTGAAAATGAATGCCTCTTTAGATATTCCGTTTGAAGAAGCGCCGGATACAATGCGGGTTTTACGCAAAGACGATATTTTGAAAATTATTAAAAAATTGATTAATATTCGTGACGGTAAAGGTACGGTTGATGATATTGACCACTTAGGAAACCGTCGTGTACGTTCGGTCGGCGAATTGATGGAAAACCAATATCGTATGGGTTTACTCAGAATGGAACGCGCCATCAGAGAAAAAATGAGTGCCGAAATTTTGAACAATGTGAAACCGCAGGATTTGGTTAATGCGAAGCCGATTGCTTCGGTTATTCGTGAGTTCTTCGGTTCTTCGCAGTTGTCACAATTTATGGATCAGAACAACCCGTTGTCGGAAATTACGCATAAGCGTCGTTTGTCAGCATTGGGACCGGGCGGCTTGAGCCGCGACAGAGCCGGCTTTGAGGTGCGCGACGTGCATCCGACACATTATGGTCGTATCTGCCCGATTGAATCACCGGAAGGTCCGAACATTGGTTTGATTAACTCATTATCTACATACGCGCGCGTAAATAAATATGGCTTTATTGAATGTCCGTACCGCAAGGTTGTGAACGGTGTAGTGACCAATGAAGTGAAATATTTGACGGCTGATGACGAAGGTAAGGTTGTTATTGCCGAAGCTAATGCTAAGGTTGATGAGAAAGGTCATTTTGAAAGTGATTTGATTACCTGCCGTCGCGGAGGTGAAGTTGAATTCGATAAGCCGGAAGATATTAACTATATTGACGTTTCACCGAAGCAATTGGTTTCAGTGGCGGCGGCTTTGATTCCGTTCTTGGAAAACGACGATGCTAACCGTGCGTTGATGGGTTCAAACATGCAACGTCAAGGCGTGCCGTTGTTACGTTCCGAAGCACCGCTGGTCGGTACCGGTATTGAAGCAACGGTGGCTAAAGATTCCGGTGCAACATTGGTGGCTAAATATGACGGTGTGGTAAACGCGGTTGATGCCAATCGTATTGTTATTCGTTCAGATGACAGCACGGCTCATGATGTTGGCGTGGAAATTTACAAGCTGTCTAAATTCCGTCGCTCTAACCAAAATACGTGCATTAACCAAGTTCCGCTTGTTAAAGTGGGGGATCATATTAAGAAAGGTGATATTATTGCCGACGGTCCGTGTACAAACTTAGGCGAACTGGCTTTGGGTAAAAACTTACTCGTGGCATTTATGCCGTGGAACGGTTTGAACTACGAAGATGCTATTTTGCTTTCGGAACGTATTTCACGCGAAGATGTTTTAACCTCACTGCATATTGAAGAATTTGAAGTGATGGCACGTGATACCAAGCTTGGTCAGGAAGAAATTACGCGCGATATTCCGAACGTTGGTGAAGATGCTTTGCGTAACTTGGATGAGGCCGGCATTGTTTATGTGGGCGCACACGTTAAAGCAGGCGATATTCTGGTGGGTAAGGTGACACCGAAAGGTGAATCACCGGTTACACCTGAAGAAAAATTGTTGCGTGCGATTTTTGGTGAAAAAGCCAGTGATGTGCGTGATACGTCATTACGCGCTCAGCCGGGTATTGACGGTATTGTGGTTGATGTACGTATTTTCTCGCGCCGCGGTGTTGAGAAAGATGAGCGTGCGTTAGCAATTGAGCAAGATGAAATTTCTAATTTAGCAAAAGATCGTGATGACGAAATTGCTATTATTCGTGGCAGTTATGAAGCACGTTTGCAGAATATGTTGATTGGTCAGACAGTGGTTGACGCACCGAAAGGTATTGCTAAAAATGCTAAATTAACGGCAGAAATTTTAGCAGGAATTCCATCTTCGCAATGGCGTAAAATTGTGGTTAAAAAAGACGATGTTATGACGCAAATTGAAGAACTTTCCGCAGCGTATGATGCACGTGTTGAAAATGTACAAAAGCATTACGCCAACAAAGTAGAGAAAGTTCAACGCGGTGATGATTTGTTGCCGGGCGTTTTGAAGTTGGTGAAAGTATTTATTGCCACGAAGCGTAAGATGCAAACCGGTGATAAGATGGCCGGTCGTCACGGGAATAAAGGTACGGTTTCACGCGTGTTGCCGCTTGCAGATATGCCGTATATGGAAGACGGTACGCCGGTTGATGTGGTGTTGAACCCGCTCGGTGTGCCTTCTCGTATGAATGTGGGGCAAATTTTGGAAACACACCTCGGTTGGGCTGCTAAGGAATTGGGTGCACAGTTAAATGAAATGTGTGAACAATATAAGCGTGGTGAAAAAACTGTGGCCGAACTCAATAAGCGTTTGAAAGAAATTTACGGTGCCAAACAATATAAGAATCAGGTAGAAACATTGACCGAAGACGAAAAAATGGAAATGATTTCCAATCTGAAGAAAGGTGTGCCGATGGCAACACCGGTATTTGATGGTGCTTCAGGTGATGATATTAACAGTATGTTGTCTTTGGCAGGTTTACCGACATCAGGTCAGATTGATTTGTATGACGGCAGAACGGGTGAAAAATTTGATCGTAAAGTGACGGTTGGTGTGATGTATATGATTAAGTTGCACCACATTGTTGATGAGAAGATGCACGCACGTTCGGTTGGTCCTTATGGTTTGGTAACGCAACAACCGTTAGGTGGTAAGGCTCAATTCGGCGGTCAACGTTTCGGTGAAATGGAAGTGTGGGCACTGCAAGCCTATGGTGCAGCTTATACTCTGCAAGAAATGCTGACGATTAAGTCTGATGACGTGGCCGGCAGAACCAAGGTTTATGAAGCAATTGTTCGTGGTGAAGACAGCTTTGACACAGGTATTCCGGAATCCTTCAACGTTTTGGTTAAGGAAATTAAGTCACTGTGCTTGAATGTTGAAATGTTGGGCGAAGAATAAGTTTAGGAGTGATAAAGAATGAATAATGAAGTAATGAATATGTTTGATCAGCAACAAGTCGCTACGGAAAATTTTGATGCGCTCAAGATTTCCATTGCGTCTCCTGAACAAATTCGTTCGTGGTCATATGGTGAAGTTAAAAAACCGGAGACCATTAACTATCGTACATTTAAGCCGGAAAAAGACGGTTTGTTCTGTGCACGCATTTTTGGTCCGATTAAAGACTATGAATGTTTGTGCGGTAAATATAAGCGTATGAAATATCGCGGTATTGTCTGCGAAAAGTGCGGTGTGGAAGTTACACTTTCTAAAGTACGTCGTGAACGTATGGGACATATTGAATTGGCGGCACCGGTTGCTCACATTTGGTTTTTGAAATCATTACCGTCACGTATTTCAACCTTGACTGATATTCAGGAAAAAGCGTTGGAACGTGTGTTGTATTTCGAAAGCTATATTGTGATTGAACCGGGTTTGACCGATTTACAAATCAATCAGCTTTTGAGCGAAGATGAGTATCAAGATGCGATTGATAAATATGGTGAAGATTCATTTAGAGCCGGCATTGGTGCTGAGGCTTTACGCGAAATTTTAGCCAATATTGATTTGGAAGCAGAACGTGCAACCATGCGTGCCGAACTGAAAGAAACAACTTCGGAAGCTAAGCGCAAAAAATTGGTGAAGCGTTTGAAATTGGTAGAAGCGTTTATTTCGTCTCAGGCTAAGCCGGAATGGATGATTTTGACTGTTTTGCCGGTTATTCCGCCTGATTTGCGTCCGTTAGTACCGTTAGACGGTGGTCGTTTTGCCACATCTGATTTGAACGATTTATATCGTCGTGTGATTAACCGTAACAATCGTTTGAAGAGATTGTTGGAATTGCATGCGCCGGATATTATTATCCGCAATGAAAAGCGTATGTTGCAAGAATCGGTTGATGCATTGTTTGATAACGGTCGTCGCGGCAGAGCCATTACCGGTACGAATAAACGTCCGCTTAAATCTTTGGCTGACATGTTAAAAGGTAAGCAAGGTCGTTTCCGTCAGAACTTACTTGGTAAACGTGTGGACTACTCCGGCCGTTCGGTGATTACGGTTGGTCCGGAA
>JAZNQW010000160.1:0-6063 GCA_045590435.1 Alphaproteobacteria bacterium
TGTGCGGTTGTGTTGAGCAGAGCTCTTTGAAGGCACCCTCAAGCTGCTTGCGAAACGAACCTTTCTTACCGCACTCACGGGCAAGATACATCTTCTTGCTCGGTACATTTACACTCTTTGAGTCAACCAGTTCGGTTAATACTCCTGAAATACCATGACTCGAAATCTCTTCCCGGGAATCCACACAAAATCTGTGGTCTAACTTTGAATCAGCCATAATTGTAAAAGATTAATTGTAAAAATTAATGATAAAAAAACTTCGTTTAATATAACCGCTTTCAGGGTATATTGCAAGTAAAAAATGACAAAAAACAAAAATATTCATTGACAAGCATTATTTTTTGTGCCATTTAACTTAAATGTTAAGGCGCTCTTAGCTCAGCAGGATAGAGCAACAGCCTTCTAAGCTGTGGGTCGGGCGTTCGAATCGCCCAGAGCGCGCCAATATAAAAAAGCCACCTTCATGGTGGTTTTTTTTATATTGACAAGCTTTGGTGGGAGAGAACGCCCTCGTTCGAAGCTGAGGTGATGCCGCGCTCTTGTGCGGCTATCGCCGTAAGCCGTCGCGTAGCGACACTTCGCCCAGAACGCGCGAGGATAAAAACAACCTCTAAATGTTGTTTTTACCGCAAGCGGCGAAGTTTTCTTATTTGAACAAGAGAGCTATGAGGTTATCGCAGTGAAATTAGGAAACGAGTGACTGGAACTAAGATTACGACGCCCTTATGCGGCTATCGCCGTAAGCCGTCGCGAGCGCACAAAAAATAAAATTAGCTTGATTTGCAACACAATTTAATTATACTGAGCGCAGGAAAATTCTCGAAATATGGAGAAAAATATGAATAAAAATGAAAGCGGACGTTCAACACTGGAAATTTTAAGTATTCTGGCTATTGCCGTTTTACTGATAATCGGTGCTTTTGCCGGCTATTCAAAAGCCGTGATCCGATACAAAGCCAATAAAGTAATTGATCAGGTTGCAACACTTTCCGATAATATTCGTCGACAATTTTCTCAAGAGATTTCCTATGAAAAATTGAGCAATAAAACCTTAATTGAACAAAATTCTATTCTACCGAATGATATAACATACGACACACGAACGCAAAAAATCTTTAACCCGTTTAAGGGGTTGATTTTGGTAACCAGCGGTCAAATCGGTTATGGTATATCCGGCATTAAAAATGATAAAAAAGCCTTTTTGATTAAATATACGGGAATACCGCGTGAAGCATGCGCAACCATCGCGGCTTACGACTGGAATGCGGAACCGTCATCCGGTTTAATTGGGTTGCGTGTAAATGGCAAATCTACCTCAACCGACAATCAATCCGAATCTTTAACGGATATTATCGGCACAGACGGATTAGAGTTTCAGGAAAACAGTATTGCTTGCACCGGTGTGGCTGCTATTCCGGGATTGGTAACAGCTTGTGTAGGCGGAATTACCGGTATTCCTTTGCCTATAAGCCAAGCAAATATGGCCTGCAACTGCGATTCCGATAATAATTGCAGCATTACGTGGAAGTATTACTGAAAATATATGGTAGAGATATGCCGAACCCTTGCCAGATCCTCGTGTCAAGAACGAGGATGACGTTATAAAAAAGGGATAAGGATGACTTCAACTCTTTAAAAACTTCGTATAATGCACCTAATACGCCGCAACTTCTGCGCTCGTGTACACAATGCAAAAGTTGCAAATAGTAGACCATTAGCCGAAGTTTCTATTTGATATATGGTAATGAGTTAACCAAATCCTCTTCCGTATTAATATCGGCCGGAGCTTCTTTAATCAATTTAATATTATCAACCAGCATAGCACGAACTTCCATGCCGTTTTCCAAAGCCCGCAATTGTTCCAAAGCCTCCCGCTTTTCCAGAACTCCTGTTGGCAGTGAAACCATTTTCTGCAATGATGCAGCTTTAAACACATAAATGCCGATATGGTAATACAAATCCTGATTCGGGCACTTTTCCGGATTGCGTGTATATGGTGCTGTCGCTCGCGTAAAATATAAGCAGCGCGCCTCTTTTTCACCTTCTTTTAACCCCATGATAATTTTGACAACATTCGGATTGTTTTTATCTTCTTCCGAAGTAATAAGCATACCGCAAGTGGCAATATCGCAATTAGTGCGTTCAACCATTTCAACCAACGGAATGGTCACTTTCGGATCTACATTGATATTATCGCCCTGAAAATCAACCACAATATCATATTTTGTACCGTCCGGATCCAAAATCTTAAGTGCGGCAGCGATTCTGTCTGTGCCGCTCGGCAAGTTCGGATCGGTTAAAATTGCCGTAGCACCAAACTTTTTGCACTCATCCACAATAGCCTGATCGCCGGCTGCAATAGCAATATCGGTATCTAACGCGGCCTTCACATTTTCATATACACGTTGCACCATGGTTTTACCGTTAATCACACGAAGCGGTTTATTCGGTAAACGTGTAGCGGCTAAACGCACCGGCATTAAAGTAATTACTCTGCTCATTTTTCTCTCCTGTTATTGGTTGATTTGATATTGCGGATTTTTCATCTGCATTAAAAATTCTTGCTTAATTCGGGCAATAATTTGTGCCTTTTCAGCTGAATCATATTTTGCTGACGCATTGTTCCATACAGTATTCGGCCAGTCTGGATCGCCGTTTTTGCGACACACCACATGCACATGAAGTTGCGGAGTCATATTTCCAATCATTGCCACATTATCCTGGTCACACGGAAAAAGTTTGAACATAACCTGCTCAGCCAACGCAATTTCACGCATCAGCTGAAAACGTTCGTCCATAGTTAAGTTCGTCATATTTTTAGTATTTTCCTTCATCGGAACCAGAAAAATCCACGGATAATATTTATTATCTTCAAACAACACACGGCACAATTTTAAATCCAAAACAAAATCTTTGGCCGCTAATCCTGCCACCAATTCAAACGCCATTCTTATATGCCTCCCACACTTTTTATTTGCATCACCTGACGCACATCAACATTTTCTTGCCGACACAACTGCGCTACGCTATAACCGGCGGCAATGGCCTGCGCCGTAACCCCGGTTTCAATACATAAAATCGGTTTAATACCGACATTAACCGCGCCTTTAACATCCGTACGCACCGTATCTCCAATCATGCAGACACGTTCTTTATTGGTCACTATACCATCTTTTTGCAAAATATCAAACACAAACACATAAATATTGGCATGCGGTTTACCAAACTCAAGTACTTCCCCGCCTTTTTGCCGTATCATTTCGGCAATCATACCATTACGCACCACAAATACAGATTCCGAATGGGGCACTAACGGATGACCTTCTTTAGCAGTCCAATCCGGATTGGCATTCAAAGAAGGTAAGCCACATTCCACAACCTTATCAGTTATTTTTTCAAAAGGTGCAGCCGTTAAAGTGTCCCAAACCGTAACCTGCCCGCTGTCATCTTGCTTTACCGGCCAATACTCGGACCGATATTGCGGATACTGCGCCACATTAGAGGCAAACATAAACGGCACGCCAATATATACAAAATCAGCCTCATCTAAACCTTCAACCTGTCGATATTTGGTATTAAGAAAAGCCTTATCGTGCGGTTTACCGATAACGTAATATTTTTGCGGTTGTGTGCATGACGAAAAGGCAATATCACCGGCCAGCAGACGTTTCCGCAATAAATCTCCGGAACTGATAAAATACTGATAATGCATATCCTTTTTTAATCCGCGTTTTTCATACGAAGCCATCAAATCAAAACCTAAAGCCGTGGAATTGGAAACCACAACCACCGTTTTGCCCTGTTGCACCAAGTCCGCCATTACCTCACGACTTCCGGCATAAAAACCGCTACCTTCCCAAAATACACCATAGGCATCAAAAATAAACACATCAAACGCCTCAGCAATTGTGCGTAAATCATTATAGACCATGCATTTTCTCCAACAACAAAGCACGCTTCACTTTATAAGGTAATTTTACATTTTGGTACTTCGGGTTCTGTGCCGTGAAATCCTTCCAATCTTTCGTTTTGAATAATATTTTTTCGCGAACTTCCGGCACCACCCAAACCGTTTGATTGGCCAATATAATTTCTTTTTGCCCTAGTGTAGCACCGCTAAACGGTAAATGACACATTCTTGAAATCAAACGCAACACCCGTTCAGCACGCGGAATATAAGTTTGTCGGCATAAATGCGCCAAAATTCGAAATTGCATCTCCGGATGCCAAGTCAGAAAATCGGTATATTGAAAGCAAGTCACACTCTGAGAATATTGCTGCACCGAGCGGGCCAATAATTGCTCGGTTTGCATGCGCATATAACTTTCGGCACTTTGTAAATGAGCCGTCGTTTGACAGATTCTTGCAACGGAAATGCCCGTCTCTTTTGCCAACTGCGGTAAAAAAAGGCGTAATTTATTGCGACCGAACTTTGGATCAAAATTCGATTCGTCCGTGATCCATTCTATATTTCGGGCTCGCAAATAAGCGCGCAGTTTTTGCGGCGACCAACTGAGTAACGGCCGTAAAATTGTAAGGCCGTTCCATTCACTGACTTCGCGCATGGCACACAAACCATCCAACCCACTGCCGCGTTGTAATCTAAGTAAGAATGTTTCTGCCTGATCTTGACTGTGATGCGCCATAAATAAACATTTAACCTGATTCGCCACACACCATTTTTGCAATAAATCATAACGTGCTTCACGTGCTTGCGATTCTATGTTGGCCTGAGGCTTATTCCCCTGCCATTCCAAAATATGATGCTCTATATTAAACTTTTGCATAATCTCAGCCACATATTGTGCTTCGGCTGTTGACGTTGGGCGTAAATGATGATCTACCGTCAAGGCAATAATTTTCTTTCCATAAACTTTCAACTCATCAGACAACATAAGAACCAAAGCTAAAGAATCGGCACCACCGGAAACACCGACCGCTAACCGATTATCCGTGATATGATGTTTATGCAAAAATTCCTGCACGTCTTAACAACCCAGTCTTTTAGCTTCATTTGCCGATTTTGTTTTTAACTCAGCTTCGGCATTAGGAAATTCTTCTGCAAAACTATCAAATACAATACAAGCATTTTTCTTTTCTTTCAAATTTGCCAGAATAACCCCCAAACGATACAAACTGTCGGCCGCTTTATTACCATCCTTATACTTTTCATAACCGTTCTTGAAAGCAACTTTTGCTTTTTGCGGCTTGCCCTGCTTAACATAAACCTCACCCAACCAGTATTGGGCATTACCGGCTAATTTATGCTTCGGGGCCTCTTTCAAAATACGTTCAAAGGCTAATTCAGCCTCATCAAAATAGCCACCGTTATAGGCTTGCATGGCTGTGGCATAAATTTCTTCAACTTGTATATTTTCCGCATCGGAAACCGGCTGTTTTGCCGATTCTGAAACAGCAGTGGCGTTTTGCAAAGGTTTTAGTTCACCTGAATTAATATTATCGCCAACGACAGACTTAGCGCCATCCGAGGCCACCGGCGCGCTATACGTTTGCGGAATGGTCACTGTTGAAGTTGTTAACTCCTGAGGTATAGGACGTCCTTCCAAAATTTTGAAGCGAATTTCAAAATCGCGATTCAGTTTATCCAACTTTTGTTCAAGTTGTTGCATTCTGTGCTCTAACTCTTCCTGGCGACCGTTATACTGACGCATAGTTTCTTCCCATGCTGTCAATTTTTTCTGCATATCCGCCGTGGCACTGGAAGTTTCTTGATTGGCACTATCATTGCTACGATACATTTGCCGTTGCAATACCTGCAACTCTTCTCTGATATTAGCCAACTCACTGCCGTAGTTACCGGCATTACCTGCACGAGCCGAAGTAACGAGCAAACCGGACATCAAAATTCCTAAACAAAAGACATGTTTCATATTATTCTCCTTCACTTGATGCGTTTAAATATAAATTATTTTTTTCCAAACCACAAGCGCAAAAAAAACGCATCCGATACTTACCGAATGCGTTTATATAATTTCTAACCTATGCCAAAAATTATTCAACAGTGCTCAACACTGTAACGGCACGACGGTTTTGAGCCCAAGC
>JAZNQW010000161.1:0-5697 GCA_045590435.1 Alphaproteobacteria bacterium
TTTGTTGTTGTATTATTCAAAAATTGGTTATTTGTTAACACCCCAAGAACAGCACCGGAATTTACTTTTACGCCTCTTACGTCCGCAGAAGAAGCTGAACTACTATATAAACCTGATTCAAAAATTGAACCATCAATGGTATCAATTGTTCCGGAATTTATTATTCCTCTAGAGTTGCGCAACAAACGCAATTTTATATTATTAATATGACCGGCAGCAGCAGTAGAACTGGCAGCGTACACTTGTACACCATAAGAATTATCATGCAAAACACCGGTTAAATTATCAATCGTACCACCTGCACCGGCAATAATATATGAATCCAATCCGGCGCTATAGAGTTCTATGTTCTGTAAGTCAGCAAAACCGCCACTATACACGTATATCGCATTTTGTACGGCACCTGACATATCAATAGCAAGTCCGTGAATACTTACATCTTTTAAATATAATTTGGCATTAGTACCTGTAACATTAAGTGTCAAACGCTTTTTAACTTCAGAAGCCGAGGCATCTGTTTTAGAAAAATAAATATCTGAACGATCATAACCTTCAGCCTTGGTTAAAAAGCTGACGCCTCCGGTTGCAGTTGCATCATCAGCCACACCATTAATAGTTACTTTTTTGCTGATTGTTTGGGTAATAGCACTTGGTGCATATAATACATCTTGCTTATTTAAAAATGTGAGGCTTTTTTCAGCGGCTGAAAATGCCAACCAATCGGCAAGCAAATCTTTTTGCGTTGTCACATCTTGAGACCATACCACATTATTAATGGCAACATTAATACTGTCGTTCGTGCTTTGGGTGGTGGCTAGACTCAACGTGGCGTCTGCCGTGCCTTTTTTATCTCTAATCTCATAAGGTGTGGTGCCGGTAGCACCCTCTTGACTGCTGTAAATCATATTAGCTTGCATTAAATCTTCTTCACGAGTAGTCAAATTAACCTTTTTACTGGTAGAAGATAATGCCAATGCTCCACCCTTATTTCCGGTTATAACCTGAAATTTTTTGGTGCTGAAGCCGGCATTCGGCGCATTCATTATATTAATATCACCGATAGTCAACGTACCCGTTGATGTGTTTGTAAGCGCAAACGTATCGGCTGTGGTATTAGCTGCATTCAAATCCAAGTTTAACGTACCCGATCCGCTTAATGTACCGATGGAAAATGAATTAATTGCTTGGTCAATCGTATTAATGGTGCCGCCATTTAAATTCAATGTGCCGGCAATAGAGGCGCCGCCACCAAATGAAACTGTGTTACCGCTCGCTAATTTAGTTGTTCCTGCTCCACTAATGGCATAATTGAGTAAATTATCTTGTCCCGAAACATAAGAAATTTGATATGTGCCGTTGTTTGTAAAGCTACTGCCTAAATAATAATCCAAACCTGACGTAAATGTCTTTCCGGACTCGATAACTAATTTAGAATAAATATTTTTATTACTGCTATTGGTCACCGTACCGGCAATTTCTAATGTGCCGCTGGTGCCTTGTACTTCTTTTTGCAACCTTCCGTCGGTGTAATATAAAATCGAGCCGGAGCCGAGAGAGAAATAATTATTTGTGCCGAAATTACTTCGCCCGCCATAAAGTTTAGCATTTTTGCCTAAAGTTACCTGACCGCTTGCATAACCCGTAGTGAAAGTTACATTTTTATTAGCTGCAATAGATGTATATCGAGCAGTTATACTGCCTGTGAATGTTCCGTTATCATTCAAAGTAACTGTTATATTACCCAGCTGTCTTACATCTCCTTTTAAGTTATCAGGATCAATTGACAAACTGGTAGCATATGATTTAATAGCCTGATTGATTGCAACATTAGAGGTAAGCGTATTGCCGCCGTGTACTTCCAAAGTACCGTTTCCGCTGATTACCGTGTTCAGATGATCTGTTGTGCCTGTTACATTCAAATCCAACAACCCATTATTTGTTACCGTGGCTGTTGTAGATAAATTGCTTGGTGATATTGCTAAATTTGCCCCTTCATCAACTGTTAAGTTTTGATTTATTAATGCATTAGCAATCACCGAACCGCTGATTTCGGTTAAACCGGTTCCCGAAACCCCCCGACTTAACGTTCCGCTACTCAAATTCAACGTGCCGCTATTTGTAATACCTTTTGAACCTGTGAGCTTACTTGCATTGGCAGTAAGTTTTGCCCCGCTGTTAATACTAATGGTATTATTAATTGTTCCATAAGTTGTACTTTCATTAGCTGTTACATTTCCTGTGATATATGTTGTACCTGTACCACCTATCGAAAGCTGACCGACAGATCCTCCCGTTAAATAAAGCGAACCGTTGTTAGTAAAGGTTTCATGACTATTGGCCACATTACTGGCGGACGCTGTTAATGATGCACCTGAATTAATTTGAATATCCATTGAACCACTAATTTTACCGAGCATTGTCACGTCATTTGTGATATCAATTAAACCTGTGCTATCACCGCCGGAAATGGTATATCCGGAGCCATAAGTGCCACCGGTTAAATATAACTTAGAACCATCATTTAAAGTAACACCTGCGCCTAAGTAACTTGCATTAGCGGTTAACGAGGCCGCAGCTTGAACCCGAAACGCTTGACCTTGCGTCACAGCAGCATCAATTGTTGCCGAGTGATTTTGATATACATATATATATCCTGAACCGGTAACAGGCGTACTAAGCGTTCCGCTTAATTGCCAACTACCGTTATTTATAATTTCTTTGACTAAACTGGCTGTTGTTGAATTACTGGTTACAAGCGTACCATTAATCAAAAGTTTAGCATCAACCGAGCCATAAGGTCTAAGTGCCGCCCCCGAATCAATAACAATTTGTTCTTGAACAATATCGCCCCAAACTCTCGAATCATACGGCCAAACTGCTTCACTGACATTAAGCGTACCCGACCCGTAGATATTAGAATAAATTTGTGCATAATGCTTTAGGTTCAGCGTGCCATTATTAACAATAGCGTTATAACCACTCACTTCCGGAATATAAACCGTATCAAGCGTAGCCACACCGCCAGAAGCAATATTTAAAATAGAACCATTCGCCGCTTTCGGATTATCTATTGTAATATCTTTCAAACTTAAAGTTCTGCCGCTGCCAACGTTAAACAACGACTGGTTGTTGGCATCTAAGTGAGATGTGATGGCATATTGGCTATCATGAATACCCACCACGCTGAGGTTCACACCTGATTCCAAATTCAATTTTGCTGATTCATCCGCTGTAACAGTATATGTGTTGTAGTCCGAATCTGCCGTAAATGTTCTGATTGCGGCTAATTCACCTGTTGGAGTTGAAGCTAACTCACCCAGCACCGAGGTTGTTGTTTCTGTCTCACGTTGACCTTCGGTTTTATCAACACGCAGTTGTAACGTATCCGGCTTAGAACCGCCATTACTGTCTATTAATGAAAGCGTGCTGGTATAAGTATCATCTCTGGTCCATGAAGTAATGCTGTCACCCCAATACATATTGGCCGACAAACCTTCTGAGCCTTCCACAGTATCTATTCTGTCCGCAATTGTTGGCAACCCGCCGCTCGCCGCCGCCAATTTAATATTATCGTTCATATCAGCCGTTAACAAACGAACTGTTGTTGTTTCCCACGGCAAGTTTTCCAAGCCACCAATCAAATTCAAATCTGTAATCGTAATTGTGCCGTTTGAACCAACGCCCACCGTAAAGTTATCGGCCTTGCCCGTTGCAAAGTTAACATCAAGCTTATATTTGGCATTGGCATTCGAGGTTAACATTGCAAACGAATAATCTGATGTTTTGTCGTTCACAAAGTCCATAACCGCGTTACTAATGGTGGCATTAGCGTTGTTTAACACACCGTAAATACCGATTGTTCCGGTGCCGGTAACAGATAAACCATAGCCAACAGCACCGTCAATACCGCCATAAAAACGAATTGCACCGCCGTTAATGGCGTTAAGCGATAATTGGGCCGTCGGTGAATCGACGTAAATATCGTTATATGTGGTGGTTGAACCAACTTTGACATAGTTTTGGGCAAAGATTGAATTGAAATTATCCGCCTCAATTGCCAAATTGGTTTTGGTGTAAATTGCACCACCAAGTCCCTCACCATTAGCGTTTGCCTGAACAAAGTTATTGATAAAGTCCGAGTTTAAGATTTTGCCGTTGAACACACCGTCGTTGTAAATAGCACCACCATAGGCATTACCCACAGACACTCCAATTCTGTTAGAGTTAAACAGAGCATTTGCAATATTTCCGCTTATTACACCGGTGTTGTAAATGGCTCCGCCGCCATCATTACCACTAACACTTCCGCCAAATCCATTTTCAATAAATGAACCGGTAATGGAGCCGATTGTGCCGGCGTTATAAATAACACCTCCCGATACTGTACCGCCGATAGTATCTATGCGGCCGTTGCCGACAAACTGACCGTTAATGGCGTTTATCGAACCGGTTGTGACGGCAATTAAAGCACCTTTAACAGAAGAATTTCCACCTACTCGGTTGCCTAACATCTCAACGTTAACCGTGCCGATATTGCCCATGGCTTTAATCAACGCGCCGGTTATTTCCTGTCCGTTGGTCGTAATACTGTTGCTGGTAAAACTTGAATTAATGTTGGTAATTTCACCGCCCACCTCAGCAATAACGGCTGAGTGTCTATATTCGTCTGCGGATGTAATTGACGAAGTGCCGCCGACAAAGTCTGAGCCTAAATTGGTCAATGTGCCGCTAACCGAAACTTTGTTTTTAATATTCTGCGCCAAAATATCCGTATTGAAACTGGCTCGTGTTGTTCCCGAAGCCACATTCAAGTCGGCAACCGTGTTGTATTTAAGGGTGAGAACTGCTTCAGATGGAACAGTGGTTTCTACAAGATAAATGCGGTCGTAAGTCTTTTCCCATTTGTAGTACTTAGTGTTAGAGCCTGAACCGATGGTAGAGTTTTTGAGTGTGATTTTGTAATATTTTGTTTCCGTTGTTCCGGTTGAAGAGTTGTATTCAGAAACCGCAAATACGTTGGTTAAAGATGATTCGGAAGCATTTGCCGTCTCGATAGTATACAGACTGTTACTACCGAGCGGACTTGTATAATCCGATATTGACCTTGCCGCCGCGGCCGGTTCCGCCGTTACCGCTGCTGTAGTCATCACAGCCGCCGGCGCCATTAAAGCATACAATCCCACGTTAATCAACCAGCATTTTTTCAAGACGCTTCGGTACTGTGCCGTCAGTAACCCGATACCAGTTCTAGTTAAACGCATAATTTCTCTCCCATCAAACTCTAAAACTAAGTCCCGCCGGCATGACTTATCCCCGTAGTTATCCACAGATATTTTGTCATGAAACCCCTTATAGGACTTTCACTCGAAATCGAGTATACCTTAAAATTGGTTAAAAATCAATAAATATTGAGAGTCGAACGAAATATTTACCAAAAATAAAACCTTTTTTTTAGATAGTTTTTTAAATCAAGTACTTAAGTTGTGGATAAAGATTCTAGGCGAGTCGCAGACTGTTAATAAAGTATTAACGCGCATATCTTATTAAGTGTAAATAATGATAAAATCATCCAAAGATTCGGAGTCGTTTACTCCCATTTTTACCAAAATTTTTGTCTAATTTTTATCCCCAATTTTTTATTTTGTCCGAGTCTGATTTTTTTTATTTTTAACTCAATTTCTTCCGCTTTTACATGAT
>JAZNQW010000162.1:0-8227 GCA_045590435.1 Alphaproteobacteria bacterium
GGATCGCGACGTTGAATTTAAGCTTTATGTTGGCGTAATGGTGGCAGTGCCGGCAGTCGATTGCGCCGATACATTTGCGGAAGAGCCCGTATTGACCCCAAAAGCATCAGCGAAAGACATAGTCTCGGTCGTCGCCTGAAAATTATCTTCATTTGACGGCATAAAAACCTCATCACTAAGCAGATAATTGATTTTATTTCGCACGGCTTCATCAAGCGGAACAACTTGCTCTTTCAGCGTGCGTTTTAATATTTCTCTATCCATTGTCTCGTTCCAATATAACATTACCTGTTTTGCTCAAAATCAGCGTGTCAAGTACCCAACGATTAATTAATACAACACGATCATCTTCAATGCCTGCAACGCGAGCAACATCAATAATGATATCAAGTTCGTTGTCATGCAAATCATCATCAATATTGGCTAAAAGACAAAGCTCTTTAATCAGTTCCAAGGCATGTTGTCTGCTGGCAATTTTGCGTGCCTCCGCCATACAATCTATTGTATCGGTAGATTTAATGATACCGACCATCGTGGCATTATCTACCCCATAACGCGCGGCTACGGATTTTAAAAAGCTGATTTCTTCGGCATCAATACTGCCGTCAGATTTAATAAGTCGGCAAAAAATTTTCAAAAAAGCCAACTTTTCATCTTGTGAAAGTGTTTGAATATACTCATCATTCATTCTGATTTTCCTCATCAAAAAAATATTTCATAGAGAAAACATATAATATAAATATTAATTTGTCTTTAATATGCGTATAATTATGCAATTTTTTCCGCATTGGCTATCAGGTTAAAAATGAAAAAATACAAATAGTTGCGTTAAAACAATATTATAGATACAGGGTATTATAATACCTCCATGATAAAATATTGAAAAAATAACATTTTTTTAGTTGACAAGCAAAAATATTGCGTTATATTAGCACCGAATTAAACAACAATTTAATAGAGAGAGACAAAATGATTTCTACACATACAACAAAGCCGTCGGACATCGAAAGAAAATGGTATGTCGTTGATGCCGAAGGTGTTATTTTAGGTCGTCTTTCTGCTGAAATCGCCAAGATTTTGCGCGGAAAGAATAAGCCGTATTTCACGCCGAATTTGGATTGCGGCGATTATGTCGTTGTGATTAATGCCGATAAAGTGAAATTAACCGGCAGAAAGTTGTCAGATAAGCATTATTATAAGCACACCGGTTATATTGGCAGCGTTAAAGATACAACAGCCGGCAAGATTTTGAGCGGTCGTTTTCCTGAGCGCGTTATTGAAAAGGCCGTTGAACGCATGATTTCGCGCAATCCGCTCGGTCGCCAGATGATGACAAAGTTAAAAGTGTATGCCGGAACTGAACATCCGCATGCTGCGCAAAATCCGATTGTTTTGGATATTGCTTCTCAAAACCCGAAGAATAAAAGGAGTGCTTTATAATGGTGGCTAAGAAGAAAATTGAATCACTGCAGGAAATTAAAACTGCCGTAACGGAAGAAACGGAAGCTAAAACGGCTACACCGCGTAAAGCCAATAAAGATAAGCAAGGCCGTTCGTATGCAACCGGTAAAAGAAAAGATGCCGTTGCACGCGTATGGATTATGCCGGGACATGGTAACATTACGATTAATGATAAATCGATTGATACGTATTTTGCCCGTCCGGTTTTGAAAATGGTTATCAATCAACCGTTTGTTATTGCTAATCGCGAAAATGAATTCGACGTGGTTTGCACGGTTAAGGGTGGCGGTTTATCCGGTCAAGCCGGTGCGATTCGTCACGGTATTTCCAAGGCTTTGAATGATTATGAGCCGGAATTACGTCCGGTTTTGAAACAAGCCGGTTTGCTTGTGCGTGATGCCCGCGTGGTTGAACGTAAGAAGTATGGTAAAGCCAAAGCTCGTCGTTCTTACCAATTCAGCAAGCGTTAATATCGGACGACTGATAGAAATAATAAAAAAGGAGGCTGTCATGAGCCTCTTTTTTTGTACATATCGACGTTATAAGCGTTTTTGTTTTAAAAATTTGTAGAGGGTTGAATAATCGACTTTAAGTATCTTTGCTATTTGTTTCTTTTGAATGTTTTGTGATAGTAAAGTTTTGATTAAATCATCTTTCCCTGATAATTTAGTTAATTTATTTTTACTTCCTTTAACTCTGCCAATATGCTTTCCTTCAGCTCTTAATCTGTCTAAACATCTTTTAGTTCTTTGAGAAATCAAATTTCGTTCTATTTCTGCTGACAATCCAAAGGCAAATGCTAACACTTTTGATTGAATATCACTTCCTAATTTATAATTGTCTTTAATAGTCCATACCTGACAACCGATATTCATACAATGATGAAGTATAGACATTACTTGTAATAAGTTACGACCTAATCTTGATAATTCACTGGCAATTATAATATCATCTTGTTTTATTTTCTTTAATAAATTGCCGAGTTTCCTTTCATCTAAACTTTTACGAGATGAAATTGTTTCTTCAATCCATTTATCAATGGTAATGTTATTATTTTTAGCAAACTGTTCTATTTCAAAATGTTGATTTTCATTGTTCTGCTTATCTGTTGAAGTTCTAATGTATCCGTAAATCATATCAAATCCTTTTCAAATATTTATCAAGGATTTTATAAATACCATTCATTTAACGGATTGAAATATAAAGAACAGTTTTTCACAATCTCTTTATGAGATGACCGTAAAATTGCTAAACAACTTGATATTCAAATAATTATTGACAAAAGTCAGTAGGTGTGATATAAGGAAAATGACATTGATTTTTAATGTTCGGTTTAACGCAATAACTTAAGGAGAATAATAATGACCGCTTATAAGCAATCAAAAGAAACCATTGACGCAATCATTAGCAATCGTGATTGTATGGCTGTTGCTAAACTTCCAATCAGAGAAATGGTTACAAAATGTGTTCCTGGTGAAAAATATCTTTGTACTGATACAGGGGTTGAATCTGTTGCTAAAGAGGGTGAAGCACTTATTACCAGAACTTATGAAGATGGAAGTAAAGATACATATAAAAATAAAAAAGGCCCTAAATATGAGTTTGAAGGTGGTAAAACTTGGGACGCTCTTCAACCAGGTGAATCTGCTTTCGGCAAATTAAAGGATGGGCCAGAATATGACAGATTCGCTATATTGGCAAAACCGGAAGATACCGTTGATGCTGTATGGGACGAAACTCAAAAAGTAACAAGACCTAACTCCTATGTTACTGTCATTTATGCTAATAATGAGTTTAACATTGAGGGGGATAATAAATGGGGTAGCAAACAAATTGTGTTAAATAACAATGCCGGTGATATTCACCCGATTGATACACAAAGAAAAGATAAAGATGGACATCCCGTTGTTATCGGCGAACTTCCTTTAACAGCAAGCCCGAAAGCAAGAGAAGCTGAATTAAGAGAGTATGTTGCTAAAAATTATAATGGTGAAATGCCAAAGCATTTGCTACCGGTTATTAGAAATATCAATGCTGAAAAGAATGCTGGTATGTCAAAAGTTATTACTAATGCTAAAGGTAATGATGGCAAGTAATTAAAAGTTACATTGCATCACAAAAAAAGGAGGCTGTTATAAGCCTCTTTTTTTTATGCAAAATTAAATACATCATAAAAAAAAGGACTGGGCAAAATATACACGGTAAAGTATATATCTTACGCAATCCTCTCTTTTATTTAAGCCTGCTCTGTTCTAGAGGAGTCCTTGTCAAGTTCGGCATCGGTCTTGGAAAACCATGAACCGATGGCGATTGCTACCATTAACACCAATGCACATGTTGCCTCAGTGTAACCTGCGATTTGAATAAACGTGTCCATAAGCACTTTACATTAAATTATATAATAAAAATTAGAAATTAACTGTAATATAGCGCTGTTTTGTCTACGTGTCCAGCAAAAAATGCGTAAAATCAGCGAAAAAATGCAAAAAAATGCTGGACATGCGCAAAATTTGTGTTATAAGTGTTGACAACAATAACATATTATCAAAAGTGGAGCGGCAACGCCCCGCTTTTTTGTTAAAGGAAATAAAATGCAAAAACATTATTTACAAGATTTGATTGAACCGATTGTGACCGAGCAGGGTTATGAGTTGGTGCGGGTGATGACAATCGGTCAGACAAATCCGACTTTGCAGGTTATGATTGACACATTAGACGCTGAAACCGATATTACGGTGGATGATTGCGCTAAGGTGAGCGCGGCGCTGTCAACCATGCTTGATGAAAAAGATCCGATTGCGGATAAATATTCGCTTGAAGTCAGTTCGCCGGGGCTGGACAGACCGTTAACCAAGCCGGCGCACTTTGCGCGCTATCAAGGTTATGAAATTAAATTGGAAACCGAAGACAAAGTGGAAAACAGAAAGCGTTTTAAAGGAAAGATTACTCATGTCGATAATAAAGCCGTAACGTTGCTGATGGAAGAAACGGAATATGTTATTCCGTTTGCGGCAGTCAGTAAAGCTAAGCTGGTTGTTACCGACGAGTTATGGAAAGAATACGTTGCGGCTCATGCTGCGGCCGAAGATTAATTTTTTATTGGAGAACGAGGAAAAAATGGAAAATTTTGAAAATATGCCAAGACCTGAAATTGTTGCCGTTGCGGACGCAGTTGCCAGAGAAAAAAATATTGATAAAGAAGACGTATTTACGGCAATGGAAATTGCCATTCAAAAAGCCGGCCGCACCAAATATGGTGTGGAACACGATATTAGAGCGCATATTGACCGTAAAACCGGCGCGATTGCGTTGTCGCGCTATCGTGAAGTGGTGGCTGATGATGCGTTGATTGAAAATGATGCGGCACAAATTCGTTTAATTGATGCGCACGATTATGATAAAAAATTAAAAGTCGGTGATTTTATTATAGATCCGTTACCGCCGATTGATTTCGGTCGTATTGCCGCACAAACCGCTAAACAGGTAATTATGCAAAAGGTGCGTGAAGCTGAACGTAACAAACAATACGAAGAATATAAAGAAAAAGTTGGCACCATCATCAACGGAACGGTAAAGCGGGTAGAGCTCAACAGTCGTGGCTTTGTCAGCAATATTGTGTTGGATATCGGTAAAACTGAAGCCATTTTGCGCCATGATGAAATGATTCCGAGAGAAAAATTCAAAAGTGGCGATCGCGTGCGCGCTTATGTGTTAGATGTGCGTCGTGAAGTGAAAGGACCGCAAATTTTCTTGTCGCGGACATGTCCGGAATTTATGGCGAAATTGTACACACAAGAAGTACCGGAAATTTATGATGGGGTGGTGCAAATTATGGGCGTGGCTCGTGATCCGGGCTCTAAGGCAAAAATTGCCGTACGCGCAAATGATAAAACGGTTGATCCGGTTGGCGCTTGTGTTGGTTTGCGCGGTATTCGCGTTCAAGCAGTGGTAACCGAATTGCAGGGCGAAAAAATTGATATTGTGCCATACTCTGAAGACAAGGCGCAATATATCGTCAGTGCTTTGGCTCCGGCCGAAGTGACCAAGGTTGTTTTAGATGAAGAAAACAATCGGATTGAAGTGGTTGTGCCGGAAGATCAATTTTCGTTGGCTATCGGCCGTCGCGGTCAGAATGTAAAACTGGCATCAACACTTTTGGAAGCCGACATTGATGTGTTAACCGAAGAACAAGAGCAAGAACGTCGCTCTAATGAGAATAAGGTGCGGACACAGCGCTTTATGGAGGCGTTGGACGTTGATGATATGATTGCGCATTTATTGGTAGCTGAAGGGTTTTCTACTATTGATGAAGTGGCATTGGTTGATTTGAAAGAACTATCGGAAATTGAAGGGTTTGATGAAGATATTGCCACCGAACTGCAGAATCGCGCTCGGGAATTTGTGGCTAAACGTAATGAGACATTCGTTACCAAGAGTAAAAAGCTGAACATTGATGAAAGTTTGAAGACCGTTCAGGGTTTGGATCAGGATATGATTTTGACTTTGGCTGAAAAAGGTGTGAAGAATATTGATGATTTGGCTGATTTGGCAGCGGATGAATTGATTGAAATGCTTGGTGAAGATACAATTTCGGAAACCGAAGCCAACGACATCATTATGCTGGCGCGTGAACACTGGTTTAATGAAGAAGAAAAAACAGAGGAATAGAAAGGGATATTCATTCAATGGCAAAAGAGTTGGAAACAACCAGAAAGTGCGTTTTAACGGGACAGATTTTGGCAAAAGAAAATTTGTTGAGATTTGTGTTGCTTAAAGACGGACGATTGGTGCCGGACTTTAATAAAAAACTGGAAGGTCGCGGTATATATATTTCCAACTCTTTGCGTTTATTGCAGGGATTAACGGTAAAAAGTCCGCTCAATAAAATTTTTCATACCAACGTGATAATTGATCCGCAGTTACCGCAAACGGTTGAACAAATTTTACATAAGCGTGGTTTGGAAGCGATTAATTTGGCGCGCAAAGCCGGCGATTTGGTTTTGGGTTTTGAAAAAGTAAAGGAAACAATACAAAAAAATAAGGCCGCTTTTGTAATTGAAGCAAGTGATGCCGGTGATGACGGCAAGCAGAAAATTGCAGCAATGGCCGGAGAAACAGAAAAATTCAGCTTATATGATGTGGCCACATTAAGTGCGGCACTTGATAGGGAAAATACGGTTTATCTGGTGGTTAAAAAAAGTCCGATGGCCACTATGGTAAAACAGGCTTTAAGACGATATCAGACATACTTGAACGGATAACGGAGACAATAGAACAATGACAGAAGAAAGTGTAAAGGGCAAATTAACATTATCAGGAAAGAAAACCCTTACTTTGAAAACAGCAAGCCGACCAGCGTCATCTGACGGGCGCAAAATGGTTCAGGTAGAGGTGCGCAAAAAGCGTGTGATTACCTCGCAGCAAGTTGCGCCGGCAAAACCGAAGGAAATTGACGAAGCAACAGCGCAAAAATTAAAGTTATTGGCTGAAGCTAAGGAACATGACGCAAAACGTCGCCAGGAAGAAGAAGCAAAAGAAGCCTTAAGACTACAACAACAAGCTTTGCGTGAGCAGGAAATGCAGGCAAAGGCCGAAGAAGAAACGAGGCAGCTGGAAGAATTAAAAGCTGCCGAACAGGAAAAAGAGAACGAATCACAAACCGTTAAACCGATACTGTCAAAAGCAGAAAAACAGGCGGCTAAATCAGAAATTAATACTGATTATCGTAACAGAAAAAATAAAGATTATGATGACGATAATGATGATGAGGATGATGAAGGTTATTATAAAAAAGGCAAAAAATCAGCTTTAACAAGTGAAAAACGTACTTTAAGTAAGGAAGAAACTTTCGAACAGGAACGTAAGAAAATTCAAAAACGCAGCTTTGAACCGCAACGTCGTCCGAATAAAATCAATGTAAACAGTTATATGGTTGGCGGTGATGATGAGGATGATGATTACGGTTGGACACCGCATCGCAAGTTTAAGAAGAAACAACCTAAACCGGAACAGCCGCAACAACCGCAAGAAAAAGTTGTCAAGGAAGTGATTATTCCGGAAACTATTACTGTGCAAGAGTTGGCCAATCGTATGGCGGAAAAGAGCGCAGATGTGATTAAACGACTGATGTCTATGGGGGTGATGGCCACAATTAATCAGGCCATAGATGCCGATACTGCACAGATTATTGTAGAAGATATGGGACACAAATTCAAGCGTGTGGCCGACAGTGACGTCGAAGAAGGATTGGGCGGTGTTGAAGATACGGCCGAGGATTTGTTGCCGCGTGCGCCGATTGTAACGGTTATGGGACACGTTGACCACGGTAAAACGTCGTTGCTTGATGCTTTACGCGAAACAAATGTAGCGGCCAAGGAAGCTGGTGGAATTACGCAACATATAGGTGCTTATCAAATTACGGTGGCAAGTGGGCAGAAAATTACATTTATTGATACACCGGGGCACGAGGCATTCTCGGAAATGCGTGCGCGTGGTGCTAAAGTGACCGATATTGTGGTATTGGTTGTGGCTGCCAATGATGGTGTTATGCCGCAAACCGTGGAAGCTATTCGCCATGCGCAAGCAGCCGAAGTGCCGATTGTGGTGGCAATTAATAAAATTGACTTGCCGGGGGCCGACCCGATGCACATTAAAACTGAGTTATTGCAATATGGTATCGGGGTGGAAGAAATGGGCGGCGAGTCCTTATGTGCCGAAATTTCCGCCAAGAAGCGTATCAACATTGATAAGTTGGTAGATGCTATTT
>JAZNQW010000163.1:0-3418 GCA_045590435.1 Alphaproteobacteria bacterium
AATTGTTTTATTGGCGATTATCGGCACAATTACTCTTTATTCTGCGGCAAACGGGTCTTGGAATCCGTGGGCATTAAAGCATTTTTTGCGGTTTATTTTGGCTTTTGTTTTAATGATTGGAATGGCGCTGATTGATGTGCAGCGTTATTATAGGGCGGCGTATTGGTTTTATTTTGTAACGTTATTGCTATTAGTTGCCGTTGAAATTTTCGGGCATATCGGTATGGGGGCTCAACGTTGGATTAATTTCGGTATATTCAAATTGCAACCGTCAGAACTTATGAAAATCGGTTTGGTGTTGTTTATGGCGCGATATTTCAGCTCTATTACTATGCAAGGTATTCATTCGATGCGTGGTATTCTTATTCCGGCTTTAGGGGCGCTTTTACCGGTGGGGTTAATTGTTATGGAGCCTGATTTGGGAACCGCATTAATGCTTTTAATTACTGCCGGCACAATATTTTTAGCCGTAGGTGTGCAACTGTGGAAGTTTGTATTGGTTATTGCGGCCGGTGGTGCGGCATTGCCGGTTATTTGGAGTTTTCTGCATGAATATCAACAAAACAGAGTGTTAACATTTTTGAATCCGGAGCGGGATCCGCTTGGAACCGGATATCATATTATTCAATCTAAAATTGCATTTGGTTCCGGTGGTTTATGGGGAAAAGGATTTTTGCACGGCACCCAGACGCATCTGAATTTTCTGCCGGAGAAACATACGGATTTTATTTTTACAATGTTTTCGGAAGAATTTGGTTTGGTTGGTAGCTTATCATTATTGCTAATTAATATCTTAGTATTGTCTATCGGCTATTTATTTGCATTTCGGGCGCGCAATTATTTTGCCAAACTTGTGATTATTGGATTGAATACAAATTATTTTTTGTATGTTTTTATTAATACGGCCATGGTTATGGGCGTTTTGCCTGTGGTTGGTGTGCCTTTACCGCTTATTTCATATGGCGGAACGGTTATGTTTTCAATTATGGCGAGTTTCGGCATTATTTTATGTATGTCGAACAGTGCCTCTAAGAAATCAAGTTTTGACGATTGATTTTTATCTTTTATTAAGCCATTTTTGAGCGGCGCCGGTTAAGCGTAATAGGGCATAAGCTGCGGTTTGTTCAGCCGGAATATTGGTTGTTTTGCAATCGCGTTCAACTTCATAAAGCAATTTGAGCGCACTCAATAATCGATCGCGATTCCAAATTTGAAGTTGCTGTGTAAAGGAACGTTTACGATAAAACATCAATGGAGGTCGTATGTTTTTGATGGCTTCATCCGTTCCGCATCCTTGTTCTGTTTGAGCCACGCATTCAAGCAGTTTGCTGAAGTGATAAGTAATTTGTCTGACTAAAGTTGCCGGTTCTTCTCCTTGTTTGACTAATCGATCAAACATACGGCTCGCTTTTAATACTTCGCCACCGGCTATAAAATAGCATAAATCTTCTATATTGGCACCGGCAACGTCACAAACGGCAGCTTTGATATCTTCAGCAGTTATTTGTTGGCGGTCGTCCATATAGAGGGCTAATTTATCAATTTCGCTTTGATTAAGTTTGCGATCCGGAGAAAGGCGAGCACATAAAAGTTGTAAATTAGGCATATCAATCTTAAGCCCTTTTACCTTCAGCATATTTTCGGTAGCAGTGGCAATGTCTTCTTCTCTATCTTCATAACAACCAACAATAATAACATCATCACGATCTTTGGCCCATGTGATTAAAGATGAACGTGTGTTTAAAGCCGTAGATGACAGAATTAATACATTTTGTGAATCTGTTTCAGGCACAATATTTTTAATTATCGGTGCCAGATTGTTATCGGCATTTCTAACAACAACAGCACGACGCCCTCCCATTAGAGATTGCGCATAGTATTCAGCATAAATTTCCGAACCTTCTTTACTGATTTGTTCGGCATCTAAAGCCACATAACCGAAGGCATCATCAATATTGCCGCAAACAGCTTCGGCACACTGTTTTTGCAGAGTGGCTATTTGTCCTTCATTATTACCAAACAAAATAACGCACTTGATTTTGCAATCAATGTTTTTTAGGAAAGATTCGAGTTGTGCCGGTTTAAAATTCATCTGGGTTGCCGCGTTTGGTTATAACAGAATGAAAATAAGCGCCGAGACGTAAAGAAATATCATTTGCCAGAATTTTGGCGCCGTCTTTCTCAACTTTCTTTTTATCCATAGTGGTTGAATACGGATTATCCAATAAATCGTAGCTCAAATAAATCCAACTGTTGCCTTTGAGTAATTGTCCTTTTTCTTTGCTCCACAATGTATAATTTACCGAATATTTGACTTTTTCGCGCGTAGCAGTAATATCATCACGCAAAGCCTGTTGCACGGTGTTTTTTTCGATTGGTGTCAATTTTAAGAAATATTTGGCGCATTTCGGTGTGCCATAAGGATTAAAAATATCCATCAGTTCATTTTTAATCATTTGGCCAATGCGGTCGGTAGCGCCTTCAATTTTTATTTGCGCCATCTCTTGCACTATGTCGGTTTTATATTCGTTGTTATAATACCATAAGTCTTCACCGGCGGTTTTTTCCACATATAATGGTTCAAAGCCGCAAGAGGTTAAAGTTATAATGATGGCACTGACTGCCAGTATGTTTATTTTATGCCACAATGTTCACAATCCTATTTGGTACAACAATGATTTTTTTAATGGTTTTGCCTTCAAGTTGGCGAGCGACGTTGCCTAATTTCAAAGCCTCGGCTTCGGCAATTTCTTTATCTGCATCTTTGGCTATGGAAATTGTGCCGCGCATTTTGCCGTTGAGTTGAACAGCCAATGTAATAACGTTATCTTCTGCTAATTTTGCATCACCTTCCGGCCAACTTTCGGTTACAATAAGCGAATTATGTCCTAAACGGGCCCACATTTCTTCAGCCAAATGCGGGGTGAACGGACATATCAATTTGAGTAATGTTTCATACATGGTTGCCGGAATTTTATTCATATCCGACAAATAATTAACATAGGTCATCATAGAAGAAACGGCTGTATTGAATTTCATTTGGTCAATACGTTCGGTAACTTCCAAGATACATTTATGCATGGCGCGTAAATCTGCTTCGGTTGTTGGTGCATCAATGTCAGCATATACTTTTTGAAACAGACTATATACACGTGCTACAAAGCGGTAGACACCGTTCAGGCTTTCTTCCGACCACATGGCTACTTGATCAAACGGACCAATGAACATTTCATATAAACGGAAAGTGTCTGCACCATAATTTTCCACAATATCGTCCGGATTAACCACGTTACCGCGTGATTTCGACATCTTTTCGCCATCAGCGGCCAAAATCATGCCATGGGAAGTGCGTTTTTGATATGGTTCCGGCATTGGAACATAACCGCAATCATATAAAAATTTGTGCCAGAAACGCGAA
>JAZNQW010000164.1:0-3977 GCA_045590435.1 Alphaproteobacteria bacterium
TGTATTTCTTAAACACCAATTACATTTATCTGCGCACTCATAAAGATCGCGATATGAAAGTTATCGGTGGTGAGAGAACAGCTGTTAATCAAGATGCGTTCTATAAAATTATCGGTTGGGCCGGGAATATGACTATGAGTAACGCGGCGTTGCAAGGCGTGTTAATCGGACAGTCTTCATCCGGTAGTGACAGCAGCAGTTCATAAATATAGCGCAAAGCAATACGGATAAATTATTAAAACGAATATTATGAATATTAACGCGGTCTGATTTGAACGGGCCGCGTTAATATTTCATGCTTTATAAGTAAAGGATAAGATCATGGATATGGATTTTAATTTGTTTCGTCAGGTGGCCGATAGTGCAACAGACGAGCGTAATGTGGCGGCGCGGTTTTATGATAAAGCCGTTAAAACCGACCAGTTGACCAGTGGCGGATTGCCAATATTCAAAAATGTGACTTATGTGGAAATACGCCTTAAAGACAATACGACCGAAGTATTCAACCAACCGGCTACACCGGAGAAAATAAGGCGTTTTCCACGAGAATATGCTCTTTATTGTCAAGCAAAAGAAAATGTGAAAGACGGCACGCCGATTAACCAATTTGCTTTTTTAACCGCAGCCGAGGTTGCTACTTGTCATAATCGCGGTATTTGGACGGTTGAGGCTTTGGCCGCACTTTCACCGGAAAAAGCTCTGGATTTGGGGCTGACAAAAGAGGTTGAAACGGCACAATTATTTCTGCAAACCGCAAAAGATAACCGGTTTTTATCACATTTAGCCGGTAAAGAGAAGGAATATCTTAATCAAATAGCCGAATTGCAACGGCAAGTAACCGAATTGAAAAAACAGGTGGAAATGTCTAAAGGGCAAAAAAAATATTTTCCGCGGCGCGGAAATTATAAAGGAGGAAACAAATGAAAACAATTTTAGAAATTTGCCGCGAGGTGGCTGATTTAGCCGCCGTGAAACGGCCAAATGATTTATTTAACAGCGACAGTCAACATGAAAGCATTTTTTTAAGCGTGGCTAAGTCGGCGTTAGATAGTTTATTACGTTACGGCGATTGGGAAGAGCTGACAAAAGAAGGTTGCTTATATACAGTTGAGGGCAAAAGCAGTTATATTATAAAGCAATTTGCGCCTGATTTTTACTGTCTGCTCAATAATACTATATTTATTAAAGATTTACATGAACGTGTGATTGGTGCCATTACGCCGCAACAATGGATGAAAGAAAAATATTTTGCCAGTCCCGCCAACGGAATTAAATTTAATATTCAAAACGGTCGGTTCAAGTTTTTAAATTCGCCACCGGCCGACTTGAAAATTGTGTTTCAATATCGCAGTGATAACATTGTGTGGGATTTTAATACATTTGAGGAAAAAAGTATGCTGACGGCTAACACTGATGTGCCGGTATTTGATGAGTATGTTGTTAAATTAAGCATTTTATGGCGTTGGCTGAAGCGTAACGGGTTAGATTATACGGAAGAATTTAATGAATATGAGCGAGAACTGAAAAAGCGCTATGGTAGCGAGTTGGCAACCCGTGACATACGCTTAGCGGCCAACACAACAGAGGAACCGAAGGAGGTGATTATCAATGCAACAAAGACTTGTAACACGACAGACTAAGTCTATCAGCTATAATTTACCGGCACCACTCAAAGGCTTAAATGTGCGTGACAGTTTGGCTGATATGGAGGCGGATTTTGCGATTGTGATGGATAATTATATACCTTTGGACGCGCGGGTAGCTCTGCGTCCCGGTTATGCCGAATATCTGAAAACAACTGATAAAGTTAAAACTTTAGCGGAATATACCCGAGGAAATAATCGGAAATTTTTAGCGGTAATCGGCTCTAAAATATGGAATATCAGCGCGCGTGCCAACGCATCGGCTTATAGTGGCATAAATTTAACAGACGGCAATTGCCAAGTTGCACAATATAAAAATTATTTATATTTTGTGAACGGTGTTGATGTGCCTAAAGTTTATTATATAGACAGTAACGACACGGAACACTTGGAAAACTGGGGGTTCAGTGCCACAGATCTGGCGCCGGAAAAAATTGTGAACGTCAGCGTTTCAAAGCAACGTTTGTGGTTTATTGAAAAAAACACTTTGAAAGTATGGTATCCGGAAACTGCCGGTTATGTTTCAGGTACACTCCAATGCTTTGATTTGGCACAAGTGTGTCGTTTTGGCGGGCATTTAGTGGCGGTAGCAAACTGGACTCAAGACGGCGGGCAGGGTATTGATGACTTAACGGTGTTCATCACCTCGGAAGGCGAAGCATTGGTTTATTCCGGCAGTAATGTAAGCAGTTCAACAGATTGGAAGTTGCGCGGTTCATATAAAATCAGTAAGCCGATCGGTTATCGCTGCTTGGTGCCATATCAGGGAGATGTGGTAATTATTTCTGAAGACGGATACGTGCCGTTGTCAAAAGCATTACCGATGGAACAGGCAAATGCCTCACAAATTTCGTTTAGCGATAATATTCGCGGTTTGGTGCTTGACAGAACCTCTAAATATGCCACTTTAAGCGGTTGGCAAGGCATTATTTACGGTCGTCGCGGTTATGGCATTTTTAATGTGCCGGTAGCCGGACAGTTTGAACAGCATGTGATTAATATTAATACTGGCGCATGGTGTCGATGGACGGATATTCGCGCATTATGTTGGGGAATTTTTAGTGATCGCATATATTTCGGAAGTGATACGGGGGTGTTTTTGTTTGACGAAGGGTGGAGTGATAACGGTGTGGCCATTGTTGGCAAAGTGGAACAGGCTTACAATAATTTAGGCACCAACAGTTTGAAGAAAATACAACTTCTTAACCCTCGCACCCGTTCCAGCGCACGATATTCATTGGTAATATATACGAATATGGATATGGAAAGCCGAGATATAGATTATGAAGAAAGTATCGGCGCCGGTGGTAATACCAAGTGGGACAAAGCCAAATGGTCAAGTTTGACGGCACCGAGCGGCACAAAATGGAGTGTTTCCGGCAGTAACATCATTCGTAGTCAATGGATTGCCAATTCTTCAACCGGCTATAAAGTCAGTTTGGTGTTCAAAACCAAAACCCGTGGCAATGTCATAGAGTGGTTTGAAACAGGCATTCGTTTTCAAGTTGGCACAGGAGTTTTATAGCCATGACATATCGCATTGTTCCGGATTTTGACGGTCGTTTGGCATATTGGGTAAGCGAAAAACTTCAAAAAGGTGACAGCGGTTGGCTCAAAGAACGCTTATGTTCATTTGCTTTTGCCGAAGATAACCGACTTTTGGGCGGTTTGGTTTTTCATAATTATGAACCGAACCATTCATTATGGTGGACGGTTTACAGCGAGGACAAACGTTGGTGTAATCGGCGTATGTTGAGATTGATGTTTGGTCTGGCATTTGAGCATTTTAACTGTCGGCGCATTAATATTTTGGTGGATGAAGATAATGCGGCCAGCTTGAATTTTGTGCAAAAACTCGGTTTTAAACAAGAAGGGCGGCTACGTTGTTTCAGAAAACCGGATAAAGACAGTATTGTGTTTGGAATGCTGAAATCAGAGTGCCGTTGGTTAAAGCGCGGCACTCATTAATTTAGAAAGGAAACAAAAATGAGTGAAACAGTAAGAGAAACCCTTGAACGTGTCATGTCGAGCATGGGGTTTTACGATAATAAAAATAATTCAAATAACTTACAGGCCTATAATCAAGAAACATTGAATAAAGCGGCAAATAACGGAAGTTGGGCAGTCACACCGCAACCGATTTATGAAACACTAATCTTAAATCATCAGAATTATGATAGTCAACTGAATTCTAATTAGAATGGGGTTGCAACAAGTGCCGTTACTGGTTCTGTAGAAGGTTTATGGGGAGGAATTAATAGAGCAGCAAATGCGGCAACATTAGGATTATACGGAAAAGGTATAGATATGTTGATGGGTAACGCTTACAGCAAT
>JAZNQW010000165.1:0-10280 GCA_045590435.1 Alphaproteobacteria bacterium
CTCGGTCGAAAAATATATGCCGTTGCGCGAGGAATTTATTAAAAAGAACTCTGCGTCACCTTGGTTGTTTCCGTCATTGGTTGCAACCGGCGGACATTTTACGCGTGATGCTTTCTATAAAGATCTTAAAGTTCTGGCCGCAGAATGCGGAATTTATGCCTCGCGCGTAACGCCGCATGTTTTGCGACATCCTTTTGCCACGCATCTGTTGAATAATGATGCGGATTTACGTTCGGTGCAAAAAATGCTTGGGCATGAAAATATTTCCACAACGGAAATTTACACACATATTACGTCGCAAAAACTTTTGAACACCGTATGTCAGAAACACCCTTTGGCGCATTATCTTAATCCACCGGAGGATGATTAAAATGGCACGACAACTTAAAATTCGTTCCGAACGCGTTTTAGACGATTTAACCGGTGTCGGTAAAACCATCCAACCGCTTGTAAAACAACTACTCGGAACCGGCGGATTGATCATGTTGGAATTATTGAGCCATTGGGATAATATTGTAGGTGCAGAATTAGCCCCTTATGTTTTGCCGCAAAAAGTTGTTTTCCGAAAAGACGAACGCAGTAACGGCACTTTGGCCGTTTTAACGCTAAGCGGTGCTTTTGCTATGGAAGTTAAACAGCGCGAGCCGCAAATTTTGCAAAAAATCAATGCCTTTTTCGGATATCCCGCCGTTGATAAACTTAAAATCACGCAAACCGGGCAAACCGAAAACTTCGGTCTTGATAAAAAACCGATTGAAAAGCTGAAAAAAAATGTTGTATCTGAAGCAGAAGAAAATTATATTACGGAATTAACAAAAGATATTCAATCTGAAGAATTACGCGCTAAAATGCAAAGTTTGGGGGAAGCGATTTGGCGTAGAAACAAAAAAGAGGAGAACTAAAGTGGAAAAATTTATCAGAAAAGTCAGCAGCATTGTTTCTTTCGCGGTTATCTTTTTTATTTCCGCCGCTTTCTATTTCAGCTATAAAGGATTTGATGTGGTTGACGGCAAATTGGTTTTGGTTCAACAAGTGGCAGAGGCTGCATCAAAACACGGTATTGCGATGGTTTTACCGGCAAATGTGCATGTAAATGTTTCAGACAAGTATGCCGTCGGTTCTGCCAAGGCCCCGTTTACATTATATGAATATTCCTCTTTAGGTTGCCCGCATTGCGCCGATTTGCACGCCGATATTTTGCCGGAAATTAAAAAGGAATTTGTTGACAGAGGTGCTTTACGTATCATTTTCGTAAACTTTCCAATTGATAAAAAATCCGCCAAAGCGGCCTTATTGGCAAACTGCATGACTTATGACAACTATCATAATTTCATATACACCTTATTTACAAAACAACGTTCTTGGTGGTTAGATGATGATGACGACCGTTTGTTACGTTATGCGGCCGAAAACGGTTTAAGCTATGATGAAGCACAAAAATGCTTAAATGATAATCGTATGAAGCAAGACATTGTGGCAGACCGCGAAGAAGCCCTGAAGTTGCTTCACCTTACCGGCACACCGGCTATGTTAATCAGCGGACCGGACGGTAATGAAATTATTCATGGGGCGCAAACTTACGAACAACTGAGAGATTATCTGAGAGCTCGTATTCAACGCAATCAATAAAGAAGATATATGTCCGAATATCCTTCAGATATAGAGCAACTGGATCAGCGTATCCGGAAATTAAAACAAAAGCAAAATATTGCAACACCGAAAACAAATTCCCGCTATGCTTTTTGCTTTAAGGCTTTACGGTTGGCAACCGATTTTATCGCGCCGGTTTTTGTGGGTATAAGTATAGGTTATTTACTTGATAAATGTTTTAATACGCGTATACTGTTTGTATTCATTTGGGCGGTTTTCGGCCTTGCGGCCGGTATGTTGAATATATGGCGCGCCGCCAAAAATATGGAAAAAGACATTAACAGAGGATGAAATGGAAAATCCGTTAGAACAATTTGCAATTAAAAAAATTATTCCGTGGCAAATCGGCAACGTTGATTTATCTTTCACAAACTCCGCTTTATGTATGGTCATCACGGTAGCGGTTATTGTAACCGCCATGTGTTTGTGTTTGCGTAAACGCAGTATTGTGCCAACAAAGGCGCAGGCTTTTTCCGAATCGATATATGACTTTATATACGGCATTATCGGTGAAACATTGGGACGTGACGGTTTCAAATATTTTTCACTTATTTTTACATTATTCACCTTCATTGCCGTGGGTAATATGATGGGACTTTTGCCATATAGTTTTACTTTTACATCACACATTGCGGCTGTCGGCACGCTATCGGTTTTTTGCCTGATACTGAACATTTATTTCGGATTGAAACGCCGCGGCTTAAAGTATTTTCATACGTTTTTTCCGGAGGGCTTACCTTGGATTATGGCACCGCTCATTATTCCGGTTGAAACATTATCGCTGTTAGCCAAACCGTTCAGCTTAACCATTCGTTTGGCGGTTAATATGTCGGTGGGGCACATTATGTTGGAAGTTTTGGGCACATTTATTCTGGCCATGGGATTATTCGGATTTATTCCGTTAGTGGCAGATATGTGTATCATTATGTTTGAATTATTCGTAACGCTGTTACAGGCTTATATCTATACCACCCTGAGTTGTGTTTATTTAAGCCAGGCCATCAGCGACGAAGAATAAAGTTTTTAACAAAAGCACTTTTAGAAAGGAACAAAAAAATGGAAAACGAAATTTTACAAGATAAATCAATGGCCTTTATTGCCGCCGGTATTTGCGCTTTAGCTATGAGCGCCGCCGCATGGGGTTTAACAAAATTATGGACATCTTTGATTGAAACGGTCGGCCGTAATCCGCAAGTGAAAAAAGATGTAACCTTATTCGGCTTTATCGGTATGGGTTCAATCGAATCTATTGCTTTGTATATTTTGGTTATTGCCATTTTGATGATTTTGTAATGCGTCACTATTAAGGAATCGAAATGCCGCAGTTAGATTGGTCAACATTTTTATCGCAGGCTTTTTGGCTGATTGTGTGTTTTTGCGCCTTGTGGGGTTTGCTGTCGATTTTGGTAACACCGAAATTGGCTGACGTGATTGAACAACGCAAACGCAAAATCAATGATTATGTGCAAAAAGCCGAAGCCTTAAATCGACAAGCACAAGATTCTTTGTTGAAATACCAACAAACGCTGGCATCTGCGCAAACTCAGGCGCAGCAGGAATTGGAAACCGGTCGCACTGAATTGAAAGCCAAACTGGATGCCAAGGTTGCAAAAATGGCGCAGGAAATTAATCAAAAAATTGCTGATAATGAGCTCACTCTGGCAACCGAGAAGCAGGAAACATTGCAAAAAATCGAGGCAATTTCTCAAGATTTGGCATACAGTATTGTGCAAAAACTCGGTTTTAGCAATATCAGCAAGAAAGATGTGGCTATTATTGCGTTGGAGGATAAAAACAATGAATGACGAGTTGGAAGTAATACCGGTAGATGATGCTACTCAGGCATTGCCACTCGGGCATGGCTTGATTGATTCAACGCAAAGTGCCATTATAGATGCCGCCGAAAACGTTTCGCAAGTGTTTGATACGGCCGGTAAAACCGTTGCCCATGAACTGAACGTTATTCCTTTCTATGGCGAGGTTCATTTTTGGGTTGGTGTGGCGTTTGTGCTGGCTGTTTTGGTTTTGCTTATACCGGCATATCGTTTTATTAAAGGAGCATTGCAACGCCGCGTCAATAAGGTTATCAGTGACATTGAAGAAGCCATGCAACTGCGCGACGACGCACAAAACTTGTTAGCTGAGTATGAACGTAAATTTGTAAATATGCAGGCTGAGGTGGACAGTATTGTGGCCGAGGGCATGAAAAGTTTGAAAAATTTGCAAAAAAATGAAACCGAACGCTTAAAAATTGAACTGGAAACCAAACAAAAAGAAGCAGAGCGACGCATCAAAACGGCCACAGAAAAAGCTAAAAATGAAATAAATAATGCCGTAGGGCAGCTTTCCGTTTCTTTAGCGCAAAAGGCCATTGATCGCTACTTGCAAACAACCGATAAATCACGCTTAATTGATGAAAGCATTAATGACCTAGATAAGTTCATTAAAGCCTCTTAGAGTGAAATCTTTAATTTTTAATATCCGCCGATTAAATCGGCGGATAATTTTATAAAACAGGTCGAATACTTTCGATATACTCTGTTTGTGCTTTTTTGCGCACCTTAATAAATTTTACTTGATAATCTTAAACATCTTGTTATTATTAAAGATAGTTAAAATTTTTGGAGGTATAATAATTTTATATATGAGTGATACACAACGTAATGATGATGAAATTCGCATTAATGAAGATATTACCGCACGACAGGTTCGCTTGATTGATGCACAAAATGAAAATCGCGGCATTGTTTCTATTAGAGAGGCACTTGCATTGGCAGAAGAAGAAGGTTTAGATTTAATAGAAATTTCACCGCAAGCGAATCCGCCGGTTTGTAAAATTTTAGATTTTGGTAAATTTCGTTATGAGCAGCAAAAGCGTAAAAATGAAGCCAAAAAGAATCAGAAGGTTGTGGAAATAAAAGAACTCAAGTTACGGCCAATGATTGATACACACGATTACGAAGTAAAAGTTAAACAAGCCAAAAAATTTTTAGAACAAGGCAATAAAGTTAAGTTTACCATGCGCTTTAAAGGGCGTGAGCTTAGCGCCAACGATATGGGTAAACAGGTTTTAACCAAGCTAACGGAAGATTTGGAAGATTACGCAAAGATTGATTCGGAGATGAAATTGGAAGGTCGACAGATGACCATGATTCTTTCGCCGCAAAAGTAATCTGCTTTTTCACAAAAACGCGCCGGTCTCAAGCCGGCGTTTTTTTATTAGAACGCCGCTATCCGAAATGCTTCAACAAAAGCCCATTAAAAAAGCTCTGCCAAAGCAGAGCTTTTTTGTTATTGCATTGAGCGTTTGCAATTATTCACATACGCCCCAATCTTTACCTTTCTCGTCACCGCACTTACGGACAAAGGTTAAACCTTTTTCCGCACAGCTTTCCGCCGAGTCATTATACGGACATTGACCGTAGCATTCTTCAGCATAAGTGTGATAACCGCATTTTACGGTTCTGCCATACGGATAAGTGTTTGGCGTCACGCAACGCTTCAAACCGCGCACCGGTGAGTAATTACCGTTACAATCTTTGGTGTCATCCGTTGCACATTCAGCGTAATAGTTCACCTTTGACGAAGATGTGGTACGGTTGCATTTTTCTTTTACTTTATAGACGGTTCCATAGCCAACTTTGGTATCGGTCTCGTCATAAGATTTACACGTGCCGCCGTTCGCTGTAATCACATCACCGGACTCACACTCTTCTTCACATTCGTCGAAGTATGTGTTCGAACCGCACTTAACTGGATTTGTTCCCTTATTATTCGGGCAAATCTTCTTACCCCGCACCGGTGAATAATTGCCATTACAGTCTTTGGCATCACCGGTTGAACATTCGGCATAATATTTCACTTCCGAATTTGAGGTTGTGCGTTTACACTTATCTTTTACTTCATAAATGGCGCCATACAACACTTTGCTATCGGTTGTGTCATATGAAATACACTGGCCGCCGTTGGCATTCAAAGTATCTCCGGCTTCGCAACTTTCGTCACAACTGTCAAAGTATGTGTAATAACCGCACTTAACCGGATTTGTTCCCTTATCATTCGGGCATCTTTGTTTACCGCGTACCGGCGAATAATTACCGTTACAATCCTTAGTATCATCCGTTGCGCAAGCGGCATAGTAATAAACTTTGTTGTTGGAAGTAATACGATCGCATTTTTCCTTTACTCTGTAAAATGCGCCGTAAATTGCTGCGGCATCTTCTTCATCATAAGAAATGCAGGCGCCGCCGTTTGCAACCAACGTATCTCCCGGATTGCAAATTTCACGAACCAAGCAGTTTTCATAATATTTCACATCACGATCACTTGCCCCACTGGTGTTACGATACGGACAAGAGCAAACCACTCCGCCAATCGGCATACGAGCCCCACCTTTGCAGTGATATTTACCATAGCAAGGGTTATGATGATCGGCTTCATCTTCACAGTCATAGCATTTTATGGTATTGCTGTCATCATTCGGGCGTTCATACTCTTTATTACATTTGCAAGAATAGTATGTTGCGCCGTTGCGTTCGCACGAATCGCAGTCGTAACCATACAGCGTTTTATCTTCTGTTTCCGTATAGTAGCAAGGCTTTTCGCATTTACAACAATCTTCCTCGCCTGATTTACCTTTGCAAATTTTTTCATAGCCGGCTGAAGTGTTGCAAGATTTAATATCTGTGCTATATCCTTCTTCGCATTGCATTTTTTGACAATCATAACAAGCATTGCCACATCCCGTAATGAACACGGAAACATTCTCGTATCCGGTAGCACAATCCGTTCTTTCCTTAGAACCTTGTTCACATACATCAGAGCAATCCTTTTTACAGAAATAACATTGAGTTCCGGCTTCAGTTTTACCGGCCGGAACTTTCATTTCATCTTCATGACAATCTTTATAAGTTAAATCAGGACATTCATCATCCACACATTTATAGCATACATTGTCTCCTGAATAGTATTCTGTTGGCACAGCAACCTTGTCTTCATCCGTGCAGATTCTGCTGATGCTCATGTTATCAGGGCAATCATTCGGCTTACATTTATAGCAGGTACTATCTCCTGATTTGCCGGTCTCGACCAATTCAAAACCGCTGGCACACCCCATCACAGTTGTGCTTGAACCGGTCGGACAATCACGTGGTGTACATTTGTAACGTGACGAATCCGTCGGACACGGAATGCACTCCCATCCATCCTCATCCTTTTTAGGATCGGTATATCCGTCACAATTGCCTGATTTGTAATACGGGTCATCACAGTGATCCGCATTCGGCAAAAAACAAACTTTGGCATTAGCCGACGTTGTGGCAACACAGGCTAAAATTAATCCGAACGTATATATTACGGCGAATTTGAATATGTTTTGCTTGATATTTGTCATTTTTCCCTCTGCTCTGAAATGTTTATTTATGGGCAGTATAACACAACTTAGACAGAAATGCACTATTTTTTTTCAAAAATTTTACAAAAAAATTTTGTGCCTTTACTGCCTCCCTTAATTTTATCGAAGAATTTCCATCAACCCATTGTTTTATAAGCTAAATTATTTGGTTATGAATAAGTAAAAAAAGTATGCCAACCATATACCTACCAAGAAACCGGCATTGATATGTTGCAACATATACCTTGTCTTTTGTCCGTTTTTTTCCATCACATACGGACCGAATCTATTACCGAATTTATTACCTTCCAAACCCAACATCCACAAAAGGTATGTGCTGTAAGACAGCAACAAAAATATCATAATGTCCACGTTAAAGAAGCGATATTCCCAGTCAAAAACCGTTGCGACACCTAAAAACAATAGAGGCCAAACCCATTTCCCGGATAGCCCGATATCATGTAACCTACGGCCGGACATAGTTGAAACCGGAATACATAAATATGCCCATACAACATACAAAAACACACGGTTCAATTGAAAATATCTTACAATGCCAAGCCATGCCAAAAACAGCAGCAGAGTCACAAACATAAAGGCCCAAAAATCAAAGTGGCTGCAACGACCGCGATAGTCGAAGTAATGTTGTAAGCCTTGCTTCCAACTGCTGAATATATGTTTTTTTTCTTTCTGCTGTATATCACTCATAATCCACCTGACTTTTAAACATTGAAGGCACTTCTTTATTGCTTCGGAAGTGCCTTCAGTATGACTTATAAAGATTAATTATTTCTTTAATTGCGCATTAACTTCGGCTGCAAAATCTTCTTCCTTCTTTTGCAAACCATCACCCAATTTAAAGAAAGCATAGTCCGTTAATTTGATGTCAGCACCCAAATCTTTGGCGGCATCAGCCACAACGGCTTTTATCTTTTTATCCGGATCCATAATGTAAGCCTGTTCTTCCAAAACCACTTCTTCATAGAATTTGCGAATCCGGCCTTCAATCATTTTTTCAATAATGTTCGCCGGTTTGCCGGAAGCAGCAGCTTGCTCGGCAAAAATACTTTTTTCATGCTCAACCGCTTCATTCGGAACGCCGGCAATATTTAAGGCAATCGGAGCCGTCGCTGCAATATGCATGGCAATATGTTTGCCCAAATCGGCTAATTTAGCCTTGTCACCGGTTGACTCGAGTGCCACCAAAACGCCGATTTTTCCCAAACCGTCACGTGCGGCATTATGCACATAAGAACAAACCAAACCATTGTTAACGCTAACCACCTTGGCACGACGCAGATTCATATTTTCGCCGATACGAGCAATCATATCGGTTAAGCGTTCACCGAAAGTTTTGCCATTTTCTACGGTATTTTTCATAGCTTCCACATCACCGCCGGTTGCCAAAGCAACTTTCGCGGCATCTTCAACATAAGCCTGAAAGATGTCATTTTTGGCCACAAAGTCTGTTTCGGAGTTAACTTCAACTACTGCACCTTTGTTGCCTTCAATTCTAACCGAGACCAAACCCTCAGCAGCAATACGGCTTGACTTTTTCGCAGCGGAAGCCAATCCTTTTTTGCGCAACCAATCCACAGCTTCATCCATATTTCCGTTTGCTTCAACCAAAGCCTTTTTGCAATCCAACATTCCGGCGCCGGTTGTTTCTCTTAATTCTTTTACCATAGCGGCTGTAATATCTGCCATAATTCTAATTCCTCTTATATATATGATGTTTTTTATCTAAACAGGCGCGGTAACTCTGTTTTTTGCTTTACCGCGCCTTTATCGCCACATTATGTGTCTGACAATTAAGCGTCAGCTTCTTCGGCTTTTACCGTTTTTGCTTTGCGCGGCGCACGTTTTTTCGGTGCAGCTTTTTCCTCGGCAACTGCTTCAGCAGGAGCTTCGGCATCAGCTACTTCTAAACCTTTGGCCGCAATTTCAGCCTGCATACCATCTAAAATGGCGCCTGAAACCAATTCACAATAAAATTGAATGGCTCTGATGGCATCATCATTACCCGGCACAGGGAAATCAACTTCATTCGGGTTAGCGTTGGTATCAACAATACCAACAACCGGAATATTCAGTTTTTTAGCTTCCTTAATAGCCAAAGCCTCTTTCGGCGTATCAATCACAAACAATAAATCCGGCTGACCGCCCATCTCTTTGATACCATCCAAAACAATCGCCAATTTTTCGCGTTCTTTTTTCAGGTTCAAGATTTCTTTTTTGGTATAGCCTTCATAAGCGTTTTTCTCTTCCATTTCGTTGAGTTTGTTCAAACGAGTGATTGATTTGTAAACCGTCTTCCAGTTGGTCAACATACCGCCCAACCAACGATAATTTACATAATATTGACCGCAGCGAATCGCACTGTCTTTCACAATTTCCTGAGCCTGTCTTTTGGTGGCAACAAACAAAACTTTGCCGCCCTGAGCCACAACTTCACGAACTTCGTTCAATGCGGCATAAAGCATCGGGTATGTTTTTTGTAAATCAATAATGTGTACATTATCTTTTTTACCATAAATAAACGGGGCCATTTGCGGGTTCCAACGACGCGCATGGTGTCCGAAGTGTACGCCAGCTTCAACCATCTGACGCAATGTAAATGTAGGAATTGTCATATTTTTTATATCCTTTATTTTCCGGTTAAACCTCCGCAGATTCTGGCTTTTAACAGCACCGGAGCGAGCAGATGTAATTCTTCCCGCCTATCTGCGTGTGTATTTGTTATAAAGCCGCACCATTGCGACTTCGCGTGATTTATAACATATTTTCATCATATTGCAAGTATTTTTTTACAATTTCACCTGTCATAATCAGGTTCTTTGCGCTTTCTTTTCCGACGCACCTTTTCCGATATTTCCGGTTCATCTTGATCCTGCTCTTTGTGCCAAGAGTTTAAAATCTCCCATGTCCACTTAAGTCCCAAGCAGCCGCAAGTACATTCTCTGAATGTGCGCCAAACTTCAAGAGCCAAATATTTTTTGGTCGACGAAACTTCCTTTTTTATATCATTGGCCTTCCGGGCATCAGAAGACATTTTTTCTTTTATGTTTTCATCCATGGAGCACCCTCTCTTGAACATATATAAATCTAAGCTATTTTAGCATAATGCACCGTTCAAATCAAATGCTATTTTTCTGAAAAAAGTGATTTTATTGATTACTTTTAAATATATATAATATGCTGCCAGCATATACACCCTTCAAATTTTATTTTTTAATAA
>JAZNQW010000166.1:0-8621 GCA_045590435.1 Alphaproteobacteria bacterium
AAGCAATTTTCAAAACTGAATTTTCTTGGCCGATACGTTCGGTAATGCCTTTTGAAACAACCTCGTATTTTTCGCCTTCTACATTATAAAGCTGGAACTTCAGCGAAGATGAACCGCAGTTGATGACCAGAATTTTTTTCATTTTTTTACGTCCTTTCTTTGTTATGTTGCCGGACTTTGTCCGGAGATCCTTACGTCGACCTGAAGGTCTCCTCAGGATGACAGGTAAAGGGTTATTGTTTTTCTTTTGCCGAGATCCCCGTGTCAGTGCACGAGGATGACAGTTTAAAATTTATTTTGTAGCCTGTAAGCAAGTGATGGCAACAGCGCCGACAATGTCTTCGGCAAAACAGCCGCGCGATAAGTCGTTAACCGGTGCGTTTAAGCCTTGTAAAATCGGGCCATAGGCTTCACAACCGCCCAAGCGTTGCAACATTTTATAGCAAATATTGCCGGCTTCCAAATTCGGAAATACCAATACGCGTGCATGACCGGCCACTTTACTGTTCGGTGCTTTTTTAGCTGCCACAACCGTATCTAAAGCAGCATCGGCCTGCAATTCGCCGTCAATTTCAATGCCCAATCCCTTATATTCATCACTTTGCAGCGCTTCTTGAGCCATTTGTGTGGCGCGTTTCACTTTTTCAACCTCATCTCCTTTACCGGAACCTTTGGTTGAGAATGATAACATGGCTACTTTCGGTTCAATACCAAAACGAATAGCAGTTTCAGCCGCGTCTAAAGCAATATCGGCCAGTTCTTTATCGGTTGGGTTAATGATGATACCGCAATCGGTGAAAATGTATGGCACGTTATTAGACAGCATAATGAAAAACGACGACGCGCTACGTCCCTTTTTGGCCGATTTAATGATTTGCAATGCCGGACGAACAGTATCGGCAGTAGAGTGATTGGCGCCAGAAACCATTCCGTCGGCGTGGCCTGACTTAATCATTAAAGTGCCGAAGTAGTTGTAATTTAACGCCAACTTTTCAGCATCTTCATGGGTTAAGCCTTTTTCTTTACGCAATTCATATAGCAGTTCGGTATATGCCGGTAAGTTTGGTGATTCTTCCGGTTTGATGATTTCAATGCCGTTCAAATTCCAACCTTGTTCGGTAAAATAGGTTTTAATTTCAGAAACATTGCCTAAGATAACGATTTTAGCGGCGCCTTCGGTGGCAATAATGTGTGCCGCCTCTAATACGCGTTTATCTTCGCCTTCCGGCAGAACAATGGTTTTGATGTCTTTTTTGGCAGTGGCCAACAGACTTTTTATGTAATTGCTTTTAATCATTTTTATCCTTTTTAATTTGCCGAGATCCCCGTGTCAGAGCACGAGGATGACTGTTTAATATTCTTGCCGAGATCCTCGTGTCAGGCACGAGGATGACAGATTAAGTTTATATTTTCATAACACCGGATTATAAAAAAATCTATAAAATGTTTTGCTTTTTATACATATTTATACTATCTTATCAGCAAAATGAGCCTGAGGAGGGAAAAATGAAAGCGATTTTTGTTTTTTTGTGCTGTTTAATATGCAGTTTGCCGGCGGCGGCAAAGACGGAGTTTTTTGCAACTATTCCGGTTGATGTGGAAGCCGAAGATTCGGTGCAGGCCAAAGATAAAGCTATGTTAGAGGCTCAGCGGCAGGCTTTTTTGGAAGTAGCCGGTAAGTTAACAAGTGAAGAAAATGTGCAGAAATTATCCGAACTTTCTGATGATGCGTTGGCTTATTTTGTGCAATCGGTCAGTGTGGATAATGAAAAGGCCGGCGGTACTAAATATAAGGCCGATTTGACCGTGCAACTTAATGAATCGTTGTTGCGTGATTATTTAAGCGAAAACGAAATGATAAAAACGGAAGTTTCAGAGTTAATTATTTTGCCGATATATAAGTTACAACAAAGTTATCCGTTGTTGTGGGAAGAAAATAATGAATGGCGCAAGCAATGGCTTGCCAAGGGGTTGATAAAGTTTGGCAGTATGCAGTTGCGCACGGTATCTGATTCATATCGCCGGATAGAGGGACTGAATGCCGAAACGGCTTTGTATATGGACTCGGCTTTATATGATCAAATCAGCCAAATTGGTGGGACAGAGCGTGTTTATGTGGTTTATGCCGGTGCCGAACCAAACGGTGATTTGAATGTGATGATTAAAGATGAAAAAAATAAAGAGGAAGAAAACTTTACGGTTTATAATGACGGTGGCGATAACTTGTTTGATAAGGCTATTGAAAAAAGCGTAATGTTTATTTCAAATATGGAACGTAATGCCAAGAATGTTGCAGATGGTGCGTCGGCGGATTCAATTAATGCTGTTTATATGTATCAAAATATGAAAGATTGGCTTGATAAAAGCGCGACAATAACCGGTTTGCCGATGGTTGAGAACATTGAAACCAGCAGTTTCGGCGGCGGTAGGGTTAGTTTTGTTTTGCATTATTCCGGTACGTTAGATGATTTGTGGCAAGCGTTGCAAGAGCAGGGAATTAGCCATGAGGCAGTTGAAAACTACTATGTTTTGAGGTAAAAATGAATAAAAAAGAAATCAGTAATCAAAGAACATTTTTTATTTTGACGGCGTTATTACTGTTTTGTGGCGCGGTTTATGCTTTGCGCTCTGTGCTTTTACCATTTGTGGTGGGGATAGTGACGGCATATTTTTTAGATCCGTTGGTTAATCGAATTTGTCGGAGCGGTAAGATTTCGCGCAATTTAGCAACGGTTTTTGTGATGGGATTGTTTTTATTAATTTTGTTGCCGTTGATTTTGCTTTTGGGTGGTGCGATTGTTTCGCAGGTAAGTGATTTTATTGTAGATTTACCGCAATACATAAAAAATTTCGGTGAGAAATTACAGGGGTGGATTCATAAGTTACAAGTGTATTTTCCGGCTTTGGCGCTTGAAAATGTGGAAGCCGCGTTGCAAAAAAATTCCGGCGAATCGCTTAAGCCGGTGCTTAAAATTGTGCATGGTATTGTTAATAACAGTTTTGCGTTTATCAATGTGGTATCTTTGTTATTGATTTCGCCGGTGGTGGCGTTTTATATGTTACGTGATTGGCCGGAATTTACCGGTAAGTTGATGGCGTTGGTGCCGCAGAAACATCAAACGTTGGTGCAAGATGGTGTTAAGCAGGTTAATCGCATTATTTCAGGTTATTTACGCGGGCAAATATTGGTTTGTTTGGCATTAGGAAGTTTTTATTCTTTGGGATTGTGCTTGGTCGGTCTTAAATTGGGGTTGATTGTTGGTTTTTTGGCGGGGATTATCTCTTTTATCCCTTATGTCGGTTCTATTTCAGGATTTTTAATGGCGATAATTTTGGTGGTAACACAATACGGTACGTTGCCGAAAATTTTGGCGGTGGTGACGGTATTTTTAATCGGACAATTTTTGGAAGGCAATTTTTTAACGCCAAAATTGGTTGGTGAAAATATAGGATTACATCCGGTTTGGGTAATGTTTGCTTTGCTTGCAGGCGGCGTTTTGCTCGGGCTTTTGGGTATGATTATTGCCGTGCCGGTAGCAGCGTGTTTAGGTGTTTTGTTGCGCTATATGATTACGCATTACAAACAGAGCCAAATTTATTTGGAAAAGTAATTATTCCGCCGCAGTTGAAGTATTATCTTGAATTAAACTAATACCGCGCAAAACCGCTGAAAAATCATCACTTTGCGGTGCGCATAAGTAGGCACCGATTTTGATTTCATCCATATCGCGAATCAGATAAAATTTGCGTAGTTGAATATATTCCGTGCCATTTAAAGAGTAACTGGCGATATAGCAGCCGCGTCGCCGACGCAGGCGATACCACACGCGTTTAGTGCCGCGTGGTAAAGGTAAGGTGGCTAAGTCGGAAAGTCCCATATGGGTTAAACTGGTGGCCAGCATAGGGTTTTGTTCGTCTTGATACATAATAGAAGCCTTGAACCAGTTATCATCATCAACACGCAACATGATGCCGCATTGATTAAACTGACCTCGAGTGGTAAATTCCCAATTTAAATCGCAACAAAAGTCATTGGTGGTTCGGCAATAAAAAAAGTGTCCGTCATCTTTGCGAAAATTAAAGCGCGAACAGCACCAAAAATCGGTTTGTTTTTTGGCAGTTACGAACATGCCGTCTTCATCAAAACGCACACGTTGCGGTTCATTCATCCAGTCAAATTGTTTCAGTGTTTCCAAGAGCATTTAAAAATTCCTTACCGCATAGTTGTCAATGTTATCGGCCGCCGCAGTGATAGCCGCATTTTTATCTTTCGGCAACATAATTTGCAGGTTAATAATTTCGTCACCGGTTGCCGTTTTAGTTTTAATTCCTTTGCCTTTCAGGCGTAATTTTTCACCGCTGGAGGAAAACGGCGGAATAGTGACAGCCACTTTGCCGTTGATGGTCGGTACGGTTATTTTGGCGCCTTTAATTGCTTCTTTGAGCGAAATAGGCAAGTCGAGCAATATGTTCAAATTTTCATTTTTGAAATAAGGGTGTTCTTCTACATTAACCGTAATTAAAACATCTCCGTTTTCACCGCCGTTGGTGCCGGCACCGCCAAGGCCTTTTAAGCGCATGGTTTGACCGCTTTGCATGCCGGCCGGAATTTTTACATTAATATTTTTACCGTTTAAATTAACTTGTTTTTCAACACCGTTGGCCGCATCTAAAAAACTGACACGCATGTTATAAGATATATCTTGACCTTTGCGTGCGTTTGAGCGGGCATGAAATCCGTTGCCGGCGTTACCTTCAGTGAACTGTGAAAAGAAATCACTGCCGAAGATAGATGAAAAATCGAATCCTTGAGCGCCATTAAAATTAGCGGAACGAAAACCGCCGGCAAAAGGATTACCTTCATAACTGCCGCCATCTTTAAAACCGCCGAAACCGGCACCGAAACCGGTTGGTTTGCCGTCGGCATCTATTTCATTATTATCATATTTTTGGCGTTTTTCAGCGTTGCCGATAATATCATAAGCGTTTGAAATTTCTTTAAATTTTTCTGCGGCGTTTTTATCGTCTTTGTTTAAATCCGGATGATATTTACGTGCGAGCTTACGGTAAGCTGATTTAATTTCGGCTTCCGAGGCGGTTTTGCTTACACCCAAAATTTGGTATAAATCTTTAGTCATCTTCTTTCTCCCTACTTAATTATATAGGGATAAAGTTATTTTGATGCAAGATTGACGCAATCAAAAGTGGCGCGTCTTTTATGATTACGATACATATAAATATCGCGCAGGTAGGCTTTTTTATCAGGATCGGTTTCATAGCAAAAAGCAGAAGCCAAAGTGGCCACGTCATCTATGCGCACATCGGAGTATTCATAAACAATATAGTTTTCACCCACAACTTTAACAACAATATTCTGGCGATAGCGATCGGCATCAGAAGCATATTTTCCGGCGGCAAGTTTTGGCGTTGAAGGATCTTGCACAGGTGCAACCTGAACAGCTTCAGGTGCGGCTTGCTGAGCTACGGCTTGTTCCGACGGAGTGCTGTTAAGTTTATCCATTAAAGTGCCAGGTCCGCTTTCAAATTGGCAAGATGCACATAAAAGTGCGGCAATGCCGATAACGATTATTTTTTTCATATTTCCTTCTCCGATAACCCTTTGGTTATATATTTGATATGAGAATTATACGAAAAAGGGGTTAAGTAATTATTAATCGGCCAAAAGATTATAAAGTTTGTTGCCGGCCTCGTTTAATATATTCATCACCTGACGATTCTTACTGTCGGGATATTTATTGTTGTTCAATTTATCCATAATGATTTTAATTTTCTTGTTATATTCTTTATTATATTCAAGTTTGGCAAACTCCGGCGCCAATTTTTCATCACCCAATTTATAGCGTGCTACTTCGGCCACAATCATTATGTTGCGTGCGTCTTTTTGGTCTCCGTAATCACGCAAATAACCGGTTAAACGCGGTTCATTCGGCTCATTATCCGGGTTAGGTGCGATATCGGTCTTTGGAGTTGGGTTCGGTTTAGGGGCAGGTTCTGTTGCCAACGGTGCCGAAGTGGTTTGTTTTTTTGCCGAAATGTGTGATATTTGGGCGTTTGTTTGCAAAGGGTAAACGAGAACAAAAAAACAAAATATTATTTTTAACATAGCCATTATCCTTAAAAAAATCTTGCGTTGTGTTTGTTATAGCATATATTATACAAAAAGCAAAATAAAAGATTTGAGGTGTTTATGGTTAAAACAATTTGGGCGTTAATGGATAATCGGCGCGGTAGTGTGGGACAGGCCAAAGGAGTTTTAAAGGCTTTAATGAATTTGGCGCCAGATCGATATCAAGTTGTAGAAAAAAATTTGGTTTATAATCGTTTGGCCGGATTACCTAACCGGTTGCGCGGTAGAACTTTGTTGGGTTTGACCGCTGACAGTAAAAGGCAAATTACGGCGCCGTATCCGGATTTGGTGCTTTCTATCAGTCGGCGTACAGCACCGGTGGCGCGTTATATTAAAAAGAAAAATCCGGCAACGAAGTTGATTCAGCTAATGCATTCGGGTAATGTCGGTATTGATGAATTTTCTTTGTTGGTGGTGCCGGCGCATGATAAAAACAAAAAATCTACACCGAATGTGCATTATATTGTGGGGTGTCCGCATCAAGTGACGCCGCAATATTTAGCCGAGGCACGCGAAAAATGGACGGCCGAGTTTGCCGATTTACCGAAGCCGCTGACAGCAGTGATTATCGGCGGTGCCATTAAGGGACGACCGTTTCCGGAAGAAAATGTTTTAGAGTTTTGTTGTGCGGTTAAAGAGTTAAAGCGGAAAATAGGCGGATCGATTTTAATTACAACTTCACGGCGCACCGGAGAAGAAGCTGAAAAGATTATTAAAAGGGAATTGAATGATTTACCGCAATATCATTATTATTGGGGGGATACGCGTGAGAATCCGTATGCCGGATTTTTGGCGTGTGCCGACAATATCGTGATTACGGCGGACTCTGTTTCAATGTGTTGCGAAGCCACAGGTACGGGTCGGCCTTTATATTTATATATCGGTAGCAAAGAATGGATGACTCCAAAGCATTTTCGTTTTGCACAGTCGCTTTTGGAGGGTGGTTATGCCGTGCGTTTAGGTGATGATGGTGCGGCTTCGTTTACGCCGAAGGGGGCATTGAATGCGGCAGCGGAAGTGGCTGAGTTAATAGACAGTTTGTAATCATAAAGAAATCAGGTTGACAAGGGAGATAAATTGTTATACTCCTTTGCTGATTTTTTTTATTATTTTTTTATATTGTGTGATATGGCAAGAAAAGTAAGCAAAAATTCAGCTCGTTTCAGAGCAATAGGGAATTTTGTTTTGCGTGATGATCGTTGTTCGGATTTGTGTCCCCGCGGTCAGGAAAAAGGAATAATCATCAGCGATAAATATTATTTACATCTTGATTCGCTGTTGAAAGTGCCGATTTCCAAGCGTGAAGCAAAAAATTACGGAAAGCGGATGAAATTTCCTTTGCCGACTAAAGAACAAATACGATTGTTGCAAAACAATTTGGAAAAAGTAAACAATAGTTTATTGATGGTCGGTCGCGGTGATTGTTTGTTGCTGGGAAATGTATCTGAGGATTTTTGGACTTGTCGCGCATCGTCGCCGCAAGTTGAAAATGAGCGCCGTTGTGTGGTGTTTATTTTGCCGATATAAAAAAGGGCCTTTTTACCTTTGTGGTAAAGAGGCCTTTTAGATTGAGAAAGGTTAGTCTTGTCCTGCCCAGTCTTCAGTTTTAATTCCTTCATTGAACTCGGGATCATCATTCGGTACTTCGAACTTGAAGTCATAATCCCATAACTTTTTCGCCAGGATACTGAGGGTTACACCGACAGTAGCCCCGAGTGTAAAAAATAGAACCTTTTTCATGTGAAATAATATTAAGTTGCACACTAATTTGTAAAATATATCAAATCGTGGCAAGATTAACCCAAAATTTGTCAAAAGTCAACAAAAAAAGCCTGTTCAAAGAACAGACTTTAATTTAAATGGTAGTCCCGAGCAGAGTTGAACTGCTGACCCATCCATGTGAAGGATATGTGATAACCGTTTCACCACGGAACTGCATTGTATCCGACGACTGGTAGTCCCGAGCAGAGTTGAACTGCTGACTCATCCATGTCAAGGATACGTGATAACCGTTTCACCACGGAACTGTCATTGCTTATAATATTCATTTTCTTTTCATTGTCAAAGGGAATTTACAAAAAAATATAAATTTTTATTGTCCGATTAATTTTAGGCTTAAAATAGCAAAAAAAGTTCCGTTTATGGCTTGCATGAGAACCAAGAAGGTGAGCATGATTAATGAAATGAAAAAAAATTGCGGGTTGTTAGTGGGCATATTTATTCTCCTATAAATCCAAATTCTATAATATGTTATATACTTTATAAAAAAATAATCAGGAGATAACCTATGATTGATAAACTATTAAAAATTTCAGGATTTTATATCGATAAAACTGAACATAATATATTAGAATCTGAGCTTACAGAAATGATTAATGAAATAGAAATATTGACAGAAATCCGCGAAGCTGATACAGATAGCAGATTATGTGTTGACTATTCATCACTAAGAGAGGATGAATACAAAGAGTCA
>JAZNQW010000167.1:0-15069 GCA_045590435.1 Alphaproteobacteria bacterium
AGTCCTTGGGTGCGTGCCACTGTTTCCGTCATATGCATGGCCTGTTTGGTTGAAACTTTAAACACTTCATTGACCAAATCGGCTCGATATAACGGCGGCACAAATCCGGCCCCGATACCACCGATTCGATGCGCCCCCTTCGGCTCACCGCTCAGAACAGCACTTTCCGCCGGCTCCACCGCCATCACATACAAATCCGGCACACATGATTTAATTGTTGTCGCTAATCCGGATATAGTTCCGCCGGTTCCCACGCCGCAAACCACCGCATCCACATTACCGCCCGTATCTTCAATAATTTCCGCCGCCGTCGTTAATTGATGAGCTTCCACATTTGCCGGATTTTCAAATTGTTTAAATTCAATTAAATTATTGCTCCGCGCTTTCAACATGGCCACTTTTTTAAGCGCGCCGGCCATACCTTCCGCCGCCGGCGTCAGCAAAACTTCCGCACCAAACTGACGAATAAGCGCAATCTTTTCCGGAGCCATATTTTCCGGCATAACAATCACCAACTTGTAACCATAATAAGCGCAAAATGCCGCCAACCCGATTCCCGTATTACCGGACGTCGCCTCAATAAACACCGTATCGGCGTTAATTTGACTGAACGGCGCTTTTTTAATCATGTTCAGTGCCACTCTGTCTTTAATCGAAAACAGCGGATTATAAAATTCACATTTAGCCAGAATTGCGCCTTTCAAATTCAGTTTCTGCGCCAACTTATTCAGTCGCAACAACGGCGTATGCCCGACAAGTTCTTCAATAGAATCATATATCTTCCGCATAAATCACTTCACCCTAACTAAAAAATTCTTAAATCCGTCTTTTTGTGTGGCATTAAAATCAACGGCATTTACCAAAATATCGTCAATTTTACACCATTGCAATGGTGTATGCTCAATTTCTGCACCATTCACATCAAAAACTAAATAATGCTGTTTTTCGCGAATATACTTTCCGTTTTCGCAAATATGAGCCGTAATACTGAATTGCACTGTCGGTTCATGATCCAATGCCACCATTTCCGTATTCGGGAAAAAATACAAACCGGTCTCCGGCTCATAGCAACACACCACATTTTTATCTTTTTTGATAACCACAAACGTCTGCTCTCGTTCCGTAATCGGTTGTTTATCATAACGATGCAAAAGTCCGTAATTATCAATAAAGCTAACCATTTTTAACCTCATTTATCAGATTTTGCGTAAATGCCTGCAAACCCGTTTGGCGAACCCGCTTCATGCGCTCGGCAAAGAAGATTTTTTGGATTGTATCAACAGCCTGTTCCGGATTAAGGCAAATTATAACATAATCGTATTCGGTCCAGTGTTCCATCTTTTCAAGTACCATTCCCATACGCTTGTTAATCACCTCTTGACTGTCTGTATGCCGACCTTCCAAACGTCGGCGCAATTCTTTAATAGACGGCGGCAACATATAAATGGAAACCACGTCTTGCGGCGCTTTTTCTTTAACTTGCTTTAAGCCGACCCAGTCCATATCAAAAACCACATCTTGTCCCACATTCAAAAAGCTGTCAACTTCCGAACGCAACGTTCCGTAACGCCCGCCATATTGCGAATTAACCGTTTCATAAAATGCATCTTCGGCCAACAACTTGTCATATTCGGCGTCCGACACATAATGATAATCCACACCGTCAACCTCACCTTCACGCCGCGGTCGTGTAGTTACCGAAACCGAAAACTTTAAATTTTTATCTTGCGCCAACAGCTTTTTAATTACCGTGGTTTTACCGGTACCCGACGGTGCTTCAATCACAAACATCACGCCGTGCCGCACCTTGTCCAATTGCTCTAAAATATCACTCATATCTTCCTCTTGCAAAATAAATTTGCCTGTATTATAAAACAATAAAGTAATGCTTTGCAACAACTAAAACAAAATAATGATAAGGAAATCTCATGAAAAAACACGCAAATATCTTGATTACCGGCGCCTCTTCGGGAATCGGTGAAGCCTTGGCGCTATATTACGCCGCTCATGGCACCGAAAATCTGTTTTTAAGCGGCCGTAACGCCGAAAGATTGGAACAGGTCGCCAAACGTTGCCAAGCACTCGGCGCTAAGGTATTTCCACGTATTATTGATGTAACAAATCGCTCTGCCATGCAACAATGGTTGACTGAATGTCAAGAAGTTGCCGAATTGAACATTGTTTTTGCTAATGCCGGCGTTTCAACAGGAGAAGAAACACCCGAAAACATATATAACACATTCTCCACAAACGTCATGGGGGTTTTAAACACCGTAACACCGGCAATTGAATATTACAAACAGCGCACAGACAGCGATAAAATCATAGCCATCACGGCCTCTATTGCCGGTTATCATGGTCTTTGTGCCTGCCCTTCATACAGTGCCACCAAAGCATGCGTTAAGGCCTATGGCGAGGCTCTGCGCGGTGCTTTAAAACCTAACGGTATTCAAGTCAATGTCATTTGTCCGGGCTTTGTTAAATCACGCATTACCGACAAAAACACCTGTCCGATGCCGTTTTTCATGAGTGCTGAAAAGGCAGCGGAGATTATTGCCACACGCATAGATAAAAATATCGGTTTAATCGCGTTTCCGTGGCCAATGCGCCTTGCCACATGGTTTTTATCGATTTTACCGAACCGCCTGACCGATTTTATTTATGAAAAGCTACCTCATAAAGTATAACCCACACGCCCGAAAGTTCTTTAGAATGCAGAAACTCTCCCGTTGTCTCGACTATGTTTTATCAAATAACCTCATAATAATGTCATTATTTATGCTGATTGGCATAACGGCCAGTGTATGCTTACGTTATGAAATTTTATTTGATTTCTATAATTACCACTATTTCTTACCGTGGGCTTTTTTTCATAATCGCACATTCACGGATATTGCATTGGCCGCCGAAAACAGCTATCACAACCCGTTAATAGACTTTCCGGTTTATTTTTTTGTTAAATACTTCAACACTCAAATTTGGCCCTATTACACTTTTTTCGGTATTTTATGGGGATTACTGATTTTTGCGTTTTACAAAATTTGCCGCAATGTTTTGCAACCAAACCAAAAAATTGAACTGATGTTAGCACTGGTCATTGCCATGACAGGCTTCGCCACATTAGGTCAAATCGGCACATCTTCCGGTGAAATTCTCATTGGCTTAGGTATTATAACCGCTATTTATTGGTTACATAAAGAAATTTTTATAACCACCAAACAACGCCTTTGGGTTATTTTCGGCACCGGTTTTCTGTTAGGCGCCATGTTCGGCCTTAAACTGACTGCGATAATTTATTGTTTAGGCACCGGCTTAACACTGATTTTGTTTTTCAAATATTTACGCCAACCGGTTAAAGCCATTTTTCTGTTTGCACTTGGCGGTCTTATCGGTTTTTTATGTACCGACGGATTTTGGATGTGGAACTTATATAAAGAGTTCGGAAATCCGTTGTTCCCATATCTAAACAACATATTTAAATCAGAATATACAACCACTGAAATGCTCACCTATAGTAATGCACTTTATGAAAAGAATTTCATTGATTACCTGATTTTTCCCTATCTTGTTTCATTTGAGCAAGAAAAACGGATTTCGGCCGAAGCATTTTGTCGTGATCCGCGCTTTGCCATCGGCTACACGTTGCTCCTAATATCGGCTATTACCTACTTATGGCCATGGCGGTCAAAAAAGAAAGAAAAACCAAATACCGGCACCATGTTTTTACTAACCTCTGCTTTTTTAAGTTATATTGTTTGGCTTTTTATATTGCCCGTTTCGCGCTATACTATTCCGATTGAGCTACTAATTGCATTATTAGGCGTTCTTTATTTCTTTAGAACCAAACCGAAATCAACCATCGGATTTGCTTTATGGTGCAGTGCGGGATTAATTATGCTGTTTTCCTTGTTTGCCGGCATACCCTATCCGAACTGGGGCCGAAGATTAACCGACACACAATTACTCTATTCAAGCAACGTGCATCTACCGAAAAATGCTCTTATCTTGTCAATATCTTACGGAACGGGAGCCGCCGCCGCTCAAATTGCCGAAAACAATCCGGATGCCAAATTTGCCAACGTTAGCGCCCCTTTTGCTCTTAAAGGCAGTAAACTTGGTGAAAAAATTGAAGAATATAAGAAAAACAGTGATTATATTGCTTATATGGTTGTAATAAAAACATCATTGACCGCATTTGACGGTTACACCCCGCCGCAATATGTATTTATGGATGAAGACAAAGCCAAGTGGGACACAAACCTGAATTACGTCGTTCAAAACGAAATCGGTATTGATAAATTTTATTGCCAAGATATTTTCAATGCACCCCACTTCATAAAAACCTTTTTATGCATTGATAAAAAAGACAAGGACGCCATTTTCCGAACGTCTGCCAATTCCGTATTACTTAAACGACCATCATATCAGTCGCCGGAATAATTTTTTTGAAAGCGTAGCCACGCCGGCATAGTTTGTTGCGCCAAATGGTATTCGGCCAGCTGATGATGTTGCTGTATTTGCTTAAATTCGGCAATAATGCGCATATTTTCTTCTTGTTGCAAATTTTGCGGATAAGCCGATTCATTTAAAGATGAATGCGACGACAAATGTTTTTCGCGATAAGATTGCGGTGCTGTTTGAGCTTCCAAACGCGCACGTTTTTCACGCTGTTTACGATCGAAAGCCTCTTCCTCCGACGAGAGCATGGTTTCTTCAAGAGCCGACATCTCGGCCACACTGTAAACATATAACGTCGATTCCAGGCCGTCGGCACGCATTTGCTGATAAGTTTTCAAAATCTCCGGTTCCAATTTTTCAAAATCGCGTTGCATGGTATGATGCATTTCACTTTTGGTCGGCTGACTGAGATCCGCCGGAAATTGCACCACAGGCTCACCGGTGTCAGTTTCTTTGAGCATAATCGAGTAGTTATATTTAACTAAATTTTCCCCGGTTTGTTGTTTATGAAACCAATTGCGACTGAAAAAGATTTGGTCGTGGGTAACACCCTGCGACGGCGCAATATCTACAATAATATTGCTACTGAATTTCGGTTTAGAACACACCACACGATATTCTTTTGTCAGCATTTAAATCTCCGCCAGGTTTTCATTCGGTGGCAGTATAGCGTGTAACGCGCAAAAAGTCCAGAATCAATTATAAAAAAATGTTGCATTTTAAAAGGAAATAGAATAAAAGATAAAACCGTATGGTGAGATGGCAGAGTGGTCGAATGCGGTTGACTCGAAATCAATTGTACGTTTTGTCGCGTACCTGGGGTTCGAATCCCTATCTCACCGCCATTTTAATTAAAAAGACACCGAAAAGCGGTGTCTTTTTTCGTATCCGCGGTGTTTTGGGGCTTTCACAAGGGTTGACTCTTCAAAAGTGACTATGGTAAGCTCCGATTAACAACAAAAACACAAAATTTCCCGCAGTTACATACTTCGGGGAATTTTGGCGAGTCAATTGAGAGAGAAAAAATCATGACAGAAAATGAAATTAGACATTTTTTATTTACCAATTATCAAGATACTTTTTCTTCTCTTATCGTAGGAAAAAAAGAAAAAGTTTGTTGGAATGATAAGAATAATTGTCCATCATTATCATTTATTGCCCAAGAAATTACAGAAACAAAAATTGAACAATTAGTTAATGAGTTAGATACATTAGAACTAAAAAAAGAAGAATATGCTCTAAAAAGAGATAATGAGAATGATATTAGAGCCGATTTGGTAGGACAAAGCATTGATGGAAATTATCCAATAGCTATTATAGAGTTGAAAAAATCTGATCAAACCGCACGGCAAGCATTCACAGAACTACTTGCGTATAATAATTATTTTTGTCGCAAATATCCACCATTGCAACAAAAACAAATATTATCAATTCTCATTTCACCAGCTGATAAAAGAACTATTTTAGACGCTTATATACAAGAGCTTTTATTTAATGATAACCCTATTTTATTGTTAGAACCAGAAGACCCTACTTTTGAAAGCTCTCAAAAATTAAAGATTATTTATCCGAATGAAGATACTTATAAAATTTTTGATAATGCACTTTTAAATAATGATATGTTCACATCTATTATTTTTTCTTTGCCAAATATATCAGGATGGCTTGATAATAATGAAACAAAGGATAATAAACCAAATAGTTATACTAAAAAAGCAATGAATACCATTTCTAATTCTATAGCTTTAGAATTAGAAAAATATAATTTACATAGTATTGTTTATAGTACATCAGTTTATCAAGAATTGGATGAGATATTTCCATACCCTCATTCTATTATAGTAGCTGTTATAAATCCTTTTCAGCTACAACAATATGTAGATGACGGATATCAAAACTTAAGTGAAGATTTTAGAGAAATTGCAGAAAGCAATTTTTGGGGATATTTATTTAAGGTCATAACACCTATTTTTGAATTTTTAACAAATCATATTGATTATGAGGTTAATATGCCGTATTGGGGTAGTTTTAAGGAAAATCCTTTAAGTAGCGGATTTGTTCATTATTATAATGGTTATGTTACTGGTATATTGAGATCTCTATATATTAAACATATGATTATATCTAAAGAACTTGGTTTTGACTTAGCTCTTGGAACAGATGATATATTTACATATCCTTTTGACTGCTTCAATATGAGTCGTCGATTAATCAATATATTTGATGGTCTTTCTACTCAAAATCAGTTAGATATTGATTACTAAACTCCGATCTCTTAGTTCCCATCTCAAACAATTTTTGCAGTGGGATATTTATTGTTCCATTAAGCAGTTGGTTAACAAGTTTTGGGGAGAGGTAAGCGAGGTTTAGGTATTTGTATATGGTGCGTTTGGAGATATTTTCTTGTTTGGCGATGTCGTCGGTTGGCATACCGCTTTCGTAGAGCTTTTTATATCGCCATGCATAGGCGAAAGCACGGACAATCAATCGGTTGTTGTCGTTAACACTCATCAATCCGGTTTTTCCTGCATTATAGGTATTGCTTGACAATCCGCGGTTAACCACAACCGCTTTTTCGTAAATAATCTGTCGGTTAGCTATGTCGCTAATAAATTCCAGAGGTTCGGTATTCGGATTTAAGCATTCCCCAGTATATGCCGACAGCATTCCGCAATCAACATTGAAGAAGAACGTCAATTTATCTTTTCCATAAATCACCTTATTAGTAAAGTTGCGAATAAAACTGCGTTGCTCAAAATAGTCCATATCTGAGAAGTTAATTTGTTTCAAAGATATTACCGCTTCCTTTGGTAACTTGCTTAAATCCGCGCTCAATATTTCCGTCACCGCCTCTTGCGCTAATTTATCAATCTGTTCGGTCGGTACATATAAACCTTTAATTGCATAATAGTGTTTTTTAGTAGTTTTGCGTTTGCTGTTTGCTTGGTTAACAAAGGCTGTGCCATTGGCAACAAATAATTTTCCGGTCAAGAGATTGTCATTTTTTGTGCGCGTATGATTGCCGCTGACATCATTTTCTTTTAACTTTTTATGCACAGCTTCCCAGAGTTCGTTGCTGATAATCGCTTCATGCTGTCCTTTGAAAGCTTGTCCGGTGCGTTTATTCTCAATCATGCCGAGATACAATTTTTCATGTAACAAACGGTGAAAAGCCGAGGTTTTAAGCGGTTTGCCACCTTTGGATATACCTTTGCCGGTTATCCATTGTTTGTGTGTTATGTTCTTGGATCCGGCGATTTGTTCAAGTTCACTCAATGAGCCACATTTTAAGTAACTTTCAAATAAATACCGCACTTGTTCGGCCTCTGCTTCATTAATTACAAGTTTTTTATCAATCAAGTCATAACCCAACTTTGGTGTTCCGCCCGTCCATAAACCTTTGGCTTTGCTGGCACGGATTTTGTCGCGGACACGTTCGGAGGAAACTTCACGTTCAAATTGGGCAAACGATAACAGCATATTTAAGGTCAGTTTCCCCATTGAGGTTGAGGTATCAAAGGCCTGCGTGATGGAAACAAAACTACAACCATATTTATCAAATTCTTTCATCATGTTGTGAAAATCCATAATTGAACGCGATAAACGGTCAACCTTATAAACCACCACCGTTTGTATTAGGCCTTTTCTGATATCCTCAAGCATCTGTTTTAATGCAGGACGTTCCATCGTACCGCCAGATATACCGCCGTCAGTATAGGTTTTGTAGTATTCCCAGTTATTAAAGGCTTGTGAGAGGATATAACTGCGGCAAGATTCTTCTTGATTGTGTAAGGAGTTAAACTCCAATTCCAAGCCCTTTTCGGTGGATTTACGGACATAAACCGCACAATTAATTTTTGCCATTTTCCGCCTCCTTCAGTGCTGATTTATTGTTTAAGCCGAAGAAATCGTAGCCGGAAACTTTAATGCCGCAGATTTTTTTAGCCACCGCTGACAAACTTTTATAATGCTTGCCCTCATAAATAAAATCGTTTGTATCCGCCACCAACACTTTATATTGTCGCCCGCGAAAGGTTTTGATAATCTCCGTTCCCGCATGCAGATTGTATTTGATTTTGTAAACATGAAGCACACACTCTTCTGGGTTTTCTGCATACTTTTCAAGCTTGGTTAAGAACCTGCGCTCAATCTTCAAATTAGCATTTTCGCAAGCGATATAATACCACAATGCCCTGAACTGCCTCTGATACGGACTATCGCAATATCGCACCCATAATTCAGCCTGTTTTTGATGACTGAGTTTTTTTAGCTCTTCCACGCTTTTTGGTAGGTATATTTTCTTTTTCATTGCTGTATCTCCTTGATTTTCCTACATTCTATACTCAGTAACGCTTACAGTTCGGCAGAAGTCAAGTTAAATAGACAGAAAAAATGATCTTGCCTTGAGTATTATAAAAAACACCATATCGAAAATAATTACAAAAAATCAATATGATAGCATAAATTAATTGTGGAACAACATTTTTCTATATTTTATTGGTATGAAACGAAAATGCCAGCGTATTTTTGTCTAAAAAATATATTAAAAGGAGAAAAAATGAGAAAAATGGTAAATATGACCAAAAACAACGTATTTTCAATACGTTATTATGGAGATGTGTTTTTGTATATTATATACATCGCCTTTGGCTTTGGGCGAAGATTGTCTTTGTTCAAAAATTCTAATAAAGGAGGTTGCTGAAATGCAAAACTTAAAAATAGAATATATTCATCCCGAAAAAATTCGGGAATATAAAAATAACCCGCGTCTGCATAAGGATGAACAAATTCGGCAAATTGCTAATTCAATCAAACAATTTGGCTTTAATAATCCCGTGCTTGTTGATGAAAACTGTGAAATTTTAGCCGGGCATGGCCGTCTTGCGGCCGCAAAATTGCTGCAATTAGAGCAGATACCGATTGTTCGTCTTGCACATTTGAATGAGGCAGAAAAACGCGCGTATCGGATTGCCGACAACAAATTAACAGAGAACGGACTTTGGAACGAAGATTTGCTGAAACTGGAATTTAGTGAAATCGAAAAATTGTCGCTGGATCTTGATACTGAGCTATCATTGGACATCACTGGTTTTTCATTGCCCGAAGTTGATGTTTTGCTGGATGATGGCAAAAAAGAACATAAAATCAGCGAAACACTAAATACCGAACCATATGTTCTGGAAAATGAAATTATTTCTAAACCGAGTGATATATGGTGCTTAGGTCAGCACCGGATTATTTGTGGCAATTCGTTAGATGATGAAACTTTTATCAAACTGATGAATGGTAAAAAAGCCAATATTGTGTTGCAGGATCCGCCATATAATGTCTCAATTAACGGACATGTCGGTGGCAACGGTAAAATTAAACATAAGGAATTTGCCTTTGCTTCCGGAGAAATGAGTGACCAAGAATTTATCAGTTTTTTAGAAAAGAATTTTGCGCTGTGTATAAAGTACTCACAGCAAGGGTCTCTGCATTTCAATTACATGGATTGGCGACATGCATTTCACATTCTTGAGGCAGCTAACAAGACTTTTAGCTCTTTTGTTAACCTTTGTGTTTGGGATAAAGGCACCGGCGGCATGGGAAGTCTGTATCGTAGTCAACATGAATTATGCTTTGTCTTTAAAAACGGTAAAGAAGCCCACACCAATAATGTTGAGCTTGGCAAGAACGGACGTTACCGAACAAATGTTTGGAAATATCCCGGCGTTAATAGTTTTGGCCGTCATAAAAACGATTTAAAAATGCATCCGACAGTAAAGCCGGTAGAAATGCTCTATGACGCGATTTTAGATGTTACGAATCGCGGTGAATTGGTGTTGGATACTTTTCTTGGTTCCGGTTCTACGTTGATAGCAGCAGAAAAAGCCCATCGAATTTGTTACGGTGTGGAGTTTGAGCCTTTGTATATAGATACGACAATCCGGCGTTATCAAGAACTGTTTAACACTGACGCTGTGCGTGAAAGTGACGGCAAAACTTACAATGAATTGTTAAACGAAACTAAAAATAAGGAGAAAATAAATGGATAATAATAATGAAAATATCGGTTACGGTAATCCGCCAAAAGCAACACGTTTTGCTAAAGGGCAAAGCGGCAATCCGCACGGACGCCCGAAAGGCTCTAAAAATATGCTGAAGCTTGTAGCGGAAATATTGGAGCAGAAAATATCAATAATTCAAGATGGCAAACCGTTTAAAATATCTAAACGGACAGCCATGTTTCTGCAACTTATAAATAGCGCAGTTAAGGGAAACCTTAAGGCTATTAGTTCTGTCATCGCGTTTATAGAGAAAATAGATGCACAAGATGAGCAGGCAATAAGAGATAATGCCTTATCTATAGATGATGAAGCCTTTATTCAAAATTTTATTAATGAATATATTAAGGAGAAAAAAAATGGAAACAATTAAAAAGAAAGAGTTTATTAAATTAATTAAACGTAACAACTACAGTAAAATGTTTAAAAATGTGTTTGAAACGATAAATCCCGGAAAAAAATTTGTGCCTGCAGAATATCTTGGAGCACTGCATTTCTATGTTAATGAAATTCTTGAGGTTGAAGAAAAGAAAATTGTGTTAAGCATGCCACCAAGATATTGTAAATCTACAGAATTTTCTATTTTTTTGCCTGCTTTATTTTTGGGATTTTATCCAGAAGCTAAAATCTTGCACATAACCTATGGTGAAGATCTTGCAAAAGATTTAGCTATTAAATGCAAAACGGTTATGGAAAGTGAATGGTACAAAGAATCATTCCCTAATACAAGGATTGATCCTCAAAAATCGGCGCCGACAAATTTTGTAACAACTTGCGGCGGTGGAAAACTATCAACAACCATGCATGGAGGAATTACCGGATTCGGTGCGGATTTAATTACTATTGACGATCCTATTAAAGCTGATGATATAAATTCTTTGGAAAGAGAAAAAGTTAATAATATTTACAGCAATAGCATATATAGTCGTCTTGATAACAAGCAGACAGGTAAAATTGTGGTAGTAGCACAACGCCTGCATAAAGATGATTTGATTGGCCATATTATTGCAACAGATCCTGATTTTGAGGTTGTTAATATGCCGCTTATCGCTGTTAAAGATGAAGAATGGCCGACTATGGAGTCTTCTTTCTTTTCTGCTAAAAAATTTATTCGGAAGAAAGGCGAACTATTGTGCCCAGAACGAGAAGGCTGGGATATTGTGGAAAAATATAAACGTAATCTCGGTCCTGCTGTTTTTGAGGCACAATATCAGCAGAATCCTTTACCATCAGGAGGTGTGCTCATAAAAAAGGAATCGCTACAAACCTTCAACAGTATGCCTGTACTTCGGAGAATCGTATATTCTTGGGATACGGCATCTAAAACAGGAGAAAAAAATGATTATTCTGCATGCGTTGTCATAGGAGAGGACGCAAACAGTAATTATTATCTGTTTAACGTTTTCAGGGATCGGTTGGAATTTCCCGCTTTGGTTAATAGAGTGAAAAGCATCTATAATCTATACAAATTTCAAACTAATTTAGGGGAAATTCTCATCGAAAATTCTTCTTCTGGAATTCAACTAATTCAAACATTAAAACAAGATCAATGTTTTTCTTCGGTTACAAGATCGATTCCTTCACTAAAAAATAAGAAAGATCGTTTTGCTTGTGTTACAATAGCTATTGAATCCAAAAAACTCTTATTTCCTGAAGGTCGTCCGGCGTGGTATGAAGATTTTGAAAAGGAACTTTTGGATTTTCCTTATAGCAAGTATGACGACCAATGTGATGCTTTAAGTCAAGCTATTGAATATCTGAATAATAACCCTTTCAAACGTCCTGTACTTATTGCCGGTAGAAGTGGCGGATTTGGCGGTTCTGGCGGATTCGGATATGATTACTATGGTTCAGCAAACGTTGGTCATCTTATTGGACGAGCTGGTGTAAGAGCTTCGTATTCTGATGTATCCAGATTTTGCGCCAGACCTGCGACGCATACTTCATATTTCATAGAATTAAAACGAAAACAAGATGAAAAAAAGCGTAATTGGCGAGGAAATTCATAGGTAATAATTATTTTGATCAAGCGTAATCTGTACTAAGATTACGCCTTTTCTATTTTATGTCTGATTTTTTATCTTTATAAGTTGACTAATCGTTCGAACGATTATATCCTAATTTTGAACATGCGAGAGTATGTTTAGGGCGTGGAAAACCCTTTCAAATAATAGATAGTCGTCTTGCATAAACGACTTTAAACCTATATGCCGACCTCTGTTCTATTGAGCGGATGTCGGCTGAATAAGGCCACAAACGCTGAATAGGCCGAGCCGATTTTTATCTATTATTGACGGTTTTCCAACATCCGCCCACTTCTTAACACGAAGTTGGGCTTTTTTATAATAACGTCGTTTTTTGACGTATGTATGTTTATTATATTTTATACGGAGTGCAAAATGGCCAAAATTTACGTAACAGAGTATGATTATCAGGCTGATATAAAAGTATATCGGGTACAAAATTCTTGGGATGCCGATTTACTTTATACCGAAGTTACAAGCAGTTGGGATGCTGAGGGTGATGAAAAATGGTATTTTGTAGATAATGATTATGATGCAACGATTAAAATTTATTGGGTAGACAATGAATGGAATGCGGATTTGAAAGTTTACAAAGTAGGCAGTTCTTGGGATGCCAAATGGCAACACAGTCATAAGTGGCAAAATCGTTTATCATAATTTCAAATAAAGGAGACTAAAATGACAACTGTAACGCAAAATTTTAACCCGCCGATTATTTATTGTTTGAGTAATGAGGATGATATTTGGGGCACAGCGACACGAAAGTGGAAAACGAAATCGAATGAAAAATTAGCTGATATTACACAGGAGATGGGGTATATCGGTAAGCAGCAAATTGAAGAAATTTGGAAACATGCCGGATATTTTACTGCTGGTAATTCAAAAAAAAATCTGGGCGCGTGTTCCGGATAAAGAAAAGCCGCAAAATGAAACTGCCCATATATACGTAAGTAATTATGGGTATATTGCCGTTTTTACAAAAGAAGAAGGAGAAAAAATTTTTACAGGTGAGAATGGTACTTCAATCAATGATTTACCGAAAAAATTATTAAAAAAACGCAATATTGTTCCTGAAAACAGGGTGGATTCGGGATGCGAGATTTGCTTAAATGTTTTAGCTGAAACTAATAATTCTGAATGGGATATACACCGTTTAGTCGCAAAAAACTTTTTAGAAGAACCAGAAGAAAGCGGCTACGTTGTACACCATATTGATAACAATTCGTATAACAACAGCGTAACTAATTTAATTTATCTGAAAGTAGAAACCCATCAGGGTGAACAGCATAGAATTTATCATCCGATGTCATGGAAATAGAAAAGCTGAGGGCAGCTTTGCGCCGCCTTAAATTTCAGATAAAAATCGCTATAATTAAGAGCCAAAAATATGACCAGAAGAAAATTTGACATTGCCGAATGGGAAGAAAAGCTGAAAAACGGTGCAGATATAAATAAACCGGATGCGGAAGGTTGGACCGCTTTATATTATGCAATTTGGGCAGGTAGTATCAGAGGTATTAAGTTTTGTGTCAAACACGGCGCAGATGTGAATCTAGGCGATGATAGCGGTAAAACACCGTTAAGTTACGCCGTAAAATATAATGCAGAAGACAAGATATTTGAGATGTTGTTAGCCAGTGGTGCCAATATTGAAAATGAAGATGAAGTGGTCAAATCAGCCGTAGCTGCTTTTTTGGAGCAACAGAAAACTAAACTATCTGCTAATACGCAATTAAGGCTGTTTAGCAATGAGGAGGACAAAAAATGAAAAAAGTTGTTTTTGATATAGAAACCACAGGAATGAATTTTGAAAAGGGAGATAAAATAGTCGAATTCGGAGCATTGGTGTTAAATGAAAATAATCAGCTTACCGGAGAAATATTTCATGTTTATATAAATCCTGAGCACAGAATACCTCATAATATCACAGCAATACATGGCTTGACCAGAAAATTTTTGAAGAATTATCCGTTATTTGATGAAATAAAGGAAGACCTATATAGATTTATTGAAGGAAAAGTTCTGATAGCACACCTTTTACCATTTGATTTAGGTTTTTTAGAGCATGAATTGGGTTTTGAGCTGCCAAATGAAAAAATTGATATGTTGGTCTTAGCAAGAAATTTGTTTCCGGGACGGCGAAATAATCTTGACGCGCTATGTGAGCGATTTTCTGTAGATATTTCCAAAATTCCATATCGTGGCGCGCTTTTGAATGCTTATTGTTCGGCACGAGTTTACCAAGAGTTGATGCGGATTTATAAGGCGGAATAACTCATTATGTTTTCTTGATTTTTAGCCGTATAGATGTAAAATCAGGTTATAAATTTAAAGGAAACGCGTATGAAAAACGATATAAAACTGTTTGAGCAAAGCAAAATCCGCTCAGTTTATGACGAAGAAAATGATATTTGGTACTTTTCGGTTATTGATGTTTTAATGATCCTTCTTGAAAAGGACTATCAAACATCGCGTAATTATTGGAATAAATTAGCCGAACGCCTCAGAAAAGAGGGCGCTGAGCAACCGGTGACAAATTG
>JAZNQW010000168.1:0-2124 GCA_045590435.1 Alphaproteobacteria bacterium
TGTGTTTTTGGCTGCGAAAGAGGCCGGTTTTATGTTGGTAGATGCCGGACATTTTGAAACTGAGCAACCGACAATTGTTCCGCTTTGTCAAAAACTTTCTCATATGTTGTCTGTTCCTGTTGTTGTTTTGGAACAATCGTCTCCCGTTCTGTACGTTTGAAAGGAATTGTTATGAAAATAAGAGAATGTTTAAAAGTTTCCTGGCGATTATTTGTGATATTTTTTAAGATTGGTGCGTTTACCTTCGGTGGTGGATATGCCATGATTCCGTTGATTCAACGAGAAACTGTAGACAATCATCGCATGATTGATGAATCGGATATTTTGGATATTGTTGCCATTGCCGAATCAACGCCGGGACCGATTGCAATTAATTCCGCTACTTTTATCGGATATCAAGCCACGGGTGTTTTGGGCTCGTTGGCGGCTACTCTGGGCGTTATTTTGCCTTCGTTTGTCGTTATTTTGATTATTTCGTTTTTTTTGCGTCACTTTATGGAATACGACCTTGTGAGATACGCTTTCGCCGGTATTCGAGTAGGCGTGGTGGCTTTGGTCGTTAAGGCCTTTGTATCTATGTATAAACAATGTCCAAAAGGGTGGCTTTCATATCTGATTGCATCAGCGGCTTTGCTTTTGTCGGTGCTGACCGACATTGGTGTGATTTTTATCATCATCGGAGCAGGTGTTATTGGATTGATTACCTATCTCTTTTTCACGAAGGAAGGAGATAAGGTATGATTTATTTGGAATTGTTTTTAACGTTTTTTAAAATATGCGCTTTTACCTTTGGCGGCGGGTATGCTATGTTGCCTTTTATTCAAGATGAGGTGCTGGCACATCAATGGGCAAGTATGGATGAACTGATCAATTTTGTTGCCGTAAGTGAAAGTACGCCCGGTCCTTTTGCGGTAAATATTGCGACCTACGTTGGTTCCGAAATCGGCGGCGTTTTTGGCGCGATTTGTGCTACGTTGGGGGTTGTTTTACCGTCGTTTATTATTATTTTAATTGTGGCTAAATGTTACTTAGCGTTTAAAAACAGCCGTTTGGTAAAAGGGGTCATGACCGGATTACGCCCTGTTACGGTAGGATTGATTGGCGGTGCGGTTTTAACCATTGGACAAACGGTGTTTTTTCCCGTCGCTTTTTCGTGGTCCGTGTTAGCAACAGCTTCGTTTTGGTGCGCGTTGGGCATCGCTTGCGTTGCGGTGGTTATGGCTTTTAAAAAAGTACATCCTATTATCATCATCACCTTATCTGCTGTTGTGGGCATTGGGTTAGGCTATTTGGGTGTTTGGGGTAGTTGATAAATGATTACGCTTCAGGATTTGAAAAATAATAACGACATTACCGTTTTGATCCAAAGTGCCGACAAATCGCTACGCGCTCTGGGTTTTACCGAGCACAGTTTCGCCCATGTTGGCAAGGTTGGGGAATCTGCGGCATTCATTTTGTCACAACTGAAATTTCCGAAAAGAGATATTGAATTGGTGGAGATTGCCGCCTATTTGCATGATATCGGTAATTTGGTGAATCGAGTGGATCATTCACAAAGCGGGGCTCTGATTGCTTTTCGTCTTTTACGAGAAATGGGCATGGATATGCAAGAGGTTGCCGATATTGCAACGGCAATCGGGAACCATGATGAAGGATTCGGCGTGCCTGTCAGCCATCTTGCGGCGGCTTTGATTTTGGCAGACAAATCTGATGTTCGTCGTAGTCGTATGCGTAATAATGATATTACCAACTATGACATACACGATCGTGTGAATTATTCGGTTCGTGCGGCTCAATTGACCTTTAGCGATGACAATAAAAAAATCATTTTGTTGCTTGACATCGACACAAAATACAGCTCTATTATGGACTATTTTGAAATTTTTATGGAACGAATGCTTCTGTGTCGCAAGGCGGCAGATTTTCTTGGCCTTGAATTTAAAATGGTGATTAACGGACAGAAGTTTTTATAAAGAAATTCTTCTGACCGAATCGTGATTTTGGGGTTGACATTGCATCTGCATTATGATACAATTTTTTACAGAAATTCGGGCTTTTTTATTATGTAAGAAGGGGATCGTTATGCGACTGCGTTTAAAACAATCTGTCATTGAACGAAATGAA
>JAZNQW010000169.1:0-4123 GCA_045590435.1 Alphaproteobacteria bacterium
TCCGACTTAGACCACCGAACTTGCCGCAAAACACCGTCCAAATGATATCCGGCACGTTCCGCCACATTAACTGAACGCTGATTCCGCGTATCGTTACGAATCAAAATCCGATTAAAACCCTGCGCAAAAATCTCTTTTTCCAATAATCCCAGCGCCTCTGTCATATAGCCATGCCCTTCCCCAACAGAACTCAACCAATAACCGATTTCGCCCGATTTATTTTCCGTGTCGGCAAACATAAACTCAATCATACCCAAAAGTTTTTTACTTTTCATATCACGAATTATATAAGCAAAACTCTTTTTTTCTTGCCATTTTTGGTGCCAATCTTGTAAAGCGCCAAACTCATCTTCCGCACGTTTGGTATTTTTCGGCCACGGCAACCACCGCTCTAACCTTTCGCGCGAAGCATCAATTGCCGCAAATAACTCTTGTGCCAAAGCAAAACTCGGCTGACGCGGATGTTGCAAAATAATATGCTGTCCTTTAATGATGTATGGGAAACTCATTTTATCCTCCTTTGCTCAGCTTTTATCATACCACAAACATCTTTGCGCTCAAGACTTTTTTGTGACCTCACGGTAGAAATTCAACTTGACAAATTTTGCAAAAATCGCTAAGATATGCCCAATTTTCAATTATTAATCTTACGCTTTATGGATACATTAAATTTATTAGACGGGCCTTGGCCCTACGCGCACATTGTGCATGATTTTTTTAAGCAGAATACAACCTGCTTGGATACTCAAGGCAAACTGACGATTCAGCCTCAATATGTGGTGGCAATTGATGATGATATGGTTTCAGCCTATTATGCCGCCATTATCATGAAAAAAGCGCTGTTGCAGTTTGGCAAGTACCCCAAACTTCTGTGTGTTGGCGGTAAAGGTATGATGTCTAAATATCTGAACCGACTTGATGATGGAACCGTCTTAAGTGAAGGTCAAAAACTCTTCATGGTGGCGCGTCGATTTGATAACTTTCCGTCTCATGTCTTAGACGGTGGCAACAATACCGGCGCCAATTTGAAGGAAATCATCGATTATCTGGCCGCCAAAGGTGATTCAGATGCCCCGATTGTGTTTTGCCCAACTCAACGCCTGAGCAAACGTTTGGAACGCACCATTGCTTTCACGCCACAACAATTCCCCGGCACCAAGCCGCTCAATGCGTATTATTACGCGCACGGTGAAACCTTGGAAGAAGTATTGCAGTTATACAACGGAAAGGCAATCGCCAATGGTCTGCCCCTGCTTTCGGAACTGGCCGCCTTATATGACCGCACCGGCACCGGAAGATATACGGGGAAATACATGGCTGAATATGATCGGGAAATGACTAAAAATGTCCATGTATCCGGCCAATATCTGATGAAAAGATACCCGATTCGAGTATCCAGATTTCCTCTGTCTGCGCCAATACAGTTTTTCAAAATGTATTTTGGTATCAAACAGCACCGCGAAGAAATCTCCGCCGATTTGGAAGAAAAAATCAAGTGCTGGAAAAGTAATTATTAAATAACCAAATCAAAAAAACTCTGACGCCCCCAGGCGCCAGAGTTTTTTTATATTTTATTTCTTTTCCGGTCATATTCGGAATTTACCCTCTTATACCATCATCCTTTGTGCCCATATAAAAACCCGAGAATCTCGGCAAAAGTTTTTGCTTTTTCCTTAATCCATCAAACTCCAAATTTCGGCCTGACACAAATCCAAACCGATTTTCTTTTCCGCACTGGTACACAAAATCTCCGGCATTGCTGCGGCATGTTTTTTCAATTCCTCCGCCGTTTTTGCCTGAATCTTTTGCAATTCCGGCATTGAAATCTTATCCGTCTTAGTCAACACCACTTGATACACCACCGCCGCTTCATCTAACATCTTCATAATTTCGGTATCTTCTTTCTTAATACCATGCCGCGAATCAATCAGCAAAAACACTCGCCGCAAATTCGGCCGTCCGCGCAAATAATCTTTAAGCACCGCCTGCCATTGTTTTACCAACTTCTCCGGTGCCTTGGCATAACCATACCCTGGCAAATCCACCAAATACATCTTTCCGTCAAAATCAAAAAAGTTCAACTGTTGCGTGCGCCCCGGAGTTGCCGAAGTTTTTGCTAATTTTTTCTGATTAAACAAAGCATTAATAAGACTCGATTTTCCCACATTAGACCGACCGGCAAAAGCCACCTCTATCCGATCGGCATCCGGCAACTGACTTAATTGCGCAACACTTAGCAAAAAATCGCATGAATGCGTAAATTGCACAACCGCCGTTTGCTTTTGCTCAACAGTCCATTTCTCGCTCATTTCACACCGTTTTTATACATAATGATTTTCTGCTGAATCATCGATAAAATATTGCTCAAAGTCCAATAAATTACCAATCCCACGGCAAAATGCGCAAACATAATCATAAAAATGAACGGCATCAAGGCAAACATCCTCGCTTGATCTTTGTTTGCCGGTTTCGGATTAAGCCTGTTCTGCAAAATCATGGTTACCCCGTAAATAATCGGCCAAACGCCGATATCAATTGCCACCGGCACCCCAATATGCGCCCATTCCGAAATAATTAACGGATCCGGCGCTGATAAATCCTTCACCCAGCCGATAAACGGTGCATGGCGAATTTCGAGTGCAATGACCAATACTTTATACAACGAGAAAAAGATTGGAATTTGAATAAACATCGGCAAACAACCGGCCGCCGGATTAATCTTTTCACGCTTATAAAGTTCCATCGTCGCCCGTTGTAATGCCATCTTATCATCAGCATATTGCTCTTGCAAAACCATTAATTTCGGTTGCAATTTCTTCATTTTAGACATGTTTTCATATGACTTGTTGGCAAGCGGGAATAAAAGCAATCTGAGCAGTGCCGCAAACAATATAATTGCCCATCCCATATTACCCAGCAGATGATAAAAATAATCCAAAATATAAAAGAACGGTTTGGTCAGAAAATAATACCAACCGAAATCAACCGTTAAATCAAACTTCTTAATTTTCTCGGCGTACTTATCAAGCAATTTAATTTCTTTAGCACCGGCATAAAGTTCGGTCTCCACTGCCCCCGACGCTCCCGACTGAATTTCAAGCGGCAAGCCTTTAAAATCCAACTGAAAAGTTTTGTCGCCGGTTTTGCGCAAATTTACCTTAGCCTGAAATGCTTCGTTAAAAATAAAAGCGCCAAACCAATACTTATCCGACAAAGCCGCCCAACCGCCGGTTGTCTCAAAACTTTCGTTTTTTTCATCAATCTTACCGTAAGGAATCTCCTTCAGCTTACCATCAAAAATTGCCGATAATCCTTGGTGTACAATACCTCCGCTCATATTATCATCCGACGCATGTTTACTGATTAAGCCATATGGAATAAGTGATACGGCATGACCGCTATTGTTTTCCACTACCTGTTTAACATTAAACAAATAATTTTCATCTAAAGAAATAACATACTTAAACTTCAACCCCTGTCCATTATGCCAAAACAACGTAACCGGTGCCTTGTCGGTCAATTCTTTCTGTTCTTCCACCTGCCACAACGTTTCTGCAGTCGGCAAAATAAGGCTCTTATCATTTGAAAGCCAACCATATTGAGCAAAAAAAGCCCCTTCCGTTTTTGCCGGTGCAAACAATTCCACAGCCGGACTGTTATCTTCAACTGTTTGCTTATATTTCGTCAGCAATATTTCATCAAAACGCGCACCTTTAAGCCGAATGCTGCCGGAAATTTTCTCATTTTTAATCGACAAACGCACATCTTGCGCCAAAGTTTTCGCCAAATCGGCATAAACCGGCTCGCTCTCCTCTACTGTCGTTGCCGACGCATTCCCTGTTGATGCTGTTTCTGCCGTAACAACTTCTTCTGCCGCATTATCCGCCGCAACCTGTTGCGGTTGCTTTTTAGGAAATATATAATTCAAGCCTAAAACAATAATGGCTGAAAGCAATACCGCAACATAAAAACTCTTTAAATCATCCTTATCCATGAAATTTGAACTCCCTGAAGATAACAAATATTATCTATCTAAAATAAATTTGCGCCAAAAGCAAGCCCTTATAATAACTTATGCTGAGCTTATTGCGTTTTTTGTTTATTCCGCCGCGGCGGTACCGGA
>JAZNQW010000170.1:0-7715 GCA_045590435.1 Alphaproteobacteria bacterium
TAAACGATATACAATACGTGGCTTAGCGGTAAAATACACAATTAAACCGTTTTTGGTGGAACTGCCATCAACCGGATCGTTATAAATGAACGGTTTTGCTCCCGAAACGGTAAATTGACCGAAAGTTTTACTTTCAAGGCTAGGAAGGCGATTTTCCAAATCAGCCATTAATTTGTTTGCCAAATCAACGTCAATACCATCATAATCATTACGCATATAATAACTGCGGCCGTATTTTGCCCAATGGTCACGCGTAATTTCCTCAACCGATTTACCGGTGGCGGCAATAATATTAAGCCAGAATAAAATTGCCCAAATGCCGTCTTTTTCTCTGATGTGGCTTGAACCGGTACCGAAACTCTCTTCGCCGCAGAATGTAATACGATTGCTATCCATCAGGTTGCAAAAATATTTCCATCCGGTCGGTACTTCATAATAACCGATATTTAAGGCATTGGCAACACGACCCACGGCGGTTGATGTGGCTGCCGATTTAGCCACGCCGTAAATACCGTTTTTATATGCCGGAATAAGTTTATAATTATCGGTTAAAATCGCTAAACTATCACTCGGTGTAACAAAAAACTTCTTGCCTAAAATCATATTACGGTCACCGTCGCCGTCATTAGCCGCGCCCATATCCGGTGCATTGTCAGAATACATAATATCCACAAGTTGCTTTGCGTAAATCAGGTTCGGATCCGGATGCAAACCGCCGAAATCTTCCATTGGTACGTCGTTCAAAACCGAGCCTTTCGGTGCACCGAGAATCTCTTCAAAAATTCTGCGTGCATAAGGACCTGTAACGGCATTCATGGCATCGAACACAAAACGAAAACCGTCGGCAAACAACCCTCGAATGGCGTCAAAATCAAAAATTTTCTGCATCATATCAACATATGGCGTGATGGAATCAATAACCTCAATCTCCATATTGCCGAGTTTTTGCAAGCCGATTTGGCTTAAATCAACATCTGGCGCATCTAAAGTTTTAAATTCGCGAATTTGTTTGGATTCGGCATAAATTTTATCACTGACGGCTGAAGAACATTGGCCGCCGGTTTTGGTGGCATATTTAATACCGAAATCGCCTTTTGGGCCGCCCGGATTATGTGAAGCGGTTAAAACCAATCCGCCGTCGGCATGATTATCGAGCAATACACGTGAAGATGTTGGCGTGGAAATAAACCCGTTTTGGCCGACAATTATTTTTTTCATGCCGTTAGCGGCCGCCATTTTCAAAATTTTTTGAATGGCAACCTTATTATAATAGCGTCCGTCGCCGCCTAAAACGAAAGTTTGCCCTTCGACACCGCCGAGAACATTAAAAATGCTTTGCACAAAATTTTCGATATAATTCGGTTGCTCTACCACGGTTGATTTTTTGCGTATACCGGCTGTGCCCATTTTCTGGTCGGTATATGGCGTTGTAGGGACAATTTTTAACATGTCAAAATCCTTTCATAAATTAATAATTCTTGTAATTATATATGTAACATTAAAAAAAATGAAAGGTAAAGTTTTTTTATTCAACTGGACACATTTAAAATCGAAATAATCAGAGGGCGCCGGTCATAAACAGCTTGAAATATTTATAAACCGAGCCGCTGGTTGGATTCGACCAACTGAAATCATCAGCCATGGCTTGACGTTGCATATCACGCAATTCCTTTGGTGCCGCATAGAAACAACGTAAAGCACGTTCAACGGCATCTTCATAAGCATTTAAGTTGTTTTTCAGGTGTTGCGCCATCAAGTTGGTGCCGTAAACACGTTCACCGCCGGCAAAAAATGCTTCAGTGCGGAAGCCGTCAACATGATTGGCAATCGTATCAACCAAACCGCCGGTAGAAGTGGCAATTGGCAAAGAACCCTTAGCCATTGCTTCCATTTGGGTTAAACCGCACGGCTCAAAATATGAAGGCATCATATAGAAATCGGCGGCTAACTGTACCGCATAAGCAAACTCATCTTTATAACCATGAAAAACAAAAATACGTTTGGCAAAATCACGGCAAATTTGTTTAGCATTATCTTTTAAAGTCATTAAATCGCTGTATAAGTCTTTGTTACCGGCACCGCCCAATACGAAAATCGGGAAATTTTCCGGCGAATTTTGATATTTATAACTGATTTTCAAAATAGCGTTGATAGCCACATCATAACCTTTTTGTTCAACCATACGACTGGTCATACAAAGAAATGGAATTTTTTCGGCCTCACTTGCCAATGCCGAGATATCGTCAAACTTATACAAATCAATCAACGGCACAACTTGCTCTTTATAGGCTTCGTCCTTAGCCAAACGAGACAATAAACGAATACACTCTTGTTTGTTTTGCAGTTTAATATTCAGATTTGATCCGTCATACACCTTAAAATTGGTGTCTTTGAAATAGTTATTGATTTCAGCAATTTTCTTGGCATTCGGTGAAATCAATTTTTTCTCATAACCATTGACGATACCGAAAAAGTTACGATAGTTTTTGCGAATTTTCAGAACGTCACGGAAGTCAAAACCGAAACTTTTTTCTTTAGAGACTTCCTCCATATAGTTTTTTGAAACGGTAATAACGCGATCTGCCAAATGAATATTACTGGAGGCTTGATTGTATGTATCGGCCACAATCAGTGTATGCCCGGTGCGCGGATTACTGTTTTTAACCGCTTTGGCATGTTTGAAAACAATGGTTGCCAAATCTTCATACAAAGAATTCAGAATACGTGAAGTATTTTGATAGTCCCAACCTTGATATCCCATATGGTGCACAATATGTACGACCGGAATACTTTTAATTTTTTCGGCAATTTCAGCATTCAGTCGGCCGGCATAAACTTTAGCCAAAGTAAAATATTTTGTTAAACCGGAAAGTGCGCCGCTATGCCAATCATTGGCAATCAGAATATTCGGTGTTGAAACGGATTTATCCGGCAATACGGTAATACATTCCAGCAATGTATATACGCATTTGGAGAAAAATGCAAAGCGCTCTACCTCGTCAATACCGTTTTCATTTAAGACATAGCATCCGCCTTGGCCTGACGGATTTTTCGGTGAAGGATTGATGCTGAAAAAATAATCATTGTGCATAAAGTAGTAGGTAACGCCGGCGAGTTCACCGCAATAAACATCTACTTTAAACGGATGTAATTTATCTTTTCCTTTCAAAAAGTTGACCTGAAAAGTTTTAATTTTTTGAACGGGAACAGATTTACCTTCCGCGCCGGTATATATTCCTTCTGACAGCGTGGCGCTTTTTTTGCCGGTATCGCCGACATACATAGGGCACACAATGCTAACCTGATGACCGCCGCTTTTAAAAACCTCATTAAAGTTTTCCGGTAATTCGGAAGCCACCATACCTAACCCGCCCCATTTCATAAAAGTGGCTGTTTCCGCAGTAATCATCCATGCATTAATTCTTTCAATTTGCGGCCAATTTTCATTTAAACATTGTTTCTTGGCCATATTCTGAATTTGATTTAACCAAACATCTTGCGGAATGCCGTAAGGCAATGTGAATTTATGTTTATTAAAGTCAAACGGTAAGAAGTTAAAGCGTTTTTCATGTACAATTTTAGAACTTGCGGACATAAGGTAACTTTCAAATAAGATTATTAAATCGAAAAACAGTATAACGCTTTTTTTTATAACCTTCAACAGAAAAACACAAGCGACCATTTAAAAATGGATAGCTCTTGACTTGAGCAAAATTTATTACTAAGTTTTATAATATATATTGAAGATATCGAAAATTTAAAGAGGGTATAATGAGTCATCAAAAAGAGAAATATGCCGAAAATACGGAAGAACAGGCGGATTTGAATGCAACAGCAGATGTGCAAAATAGTGAAGATGAAGCTGTTTACGAAGAAAATGTAAGTGAAGATTCGGCAGAAGATATTGACGCGTTACGCGCCGAAAATGCCAAGTTGAAAGATGCTTTTTTGCGGGCATATGCCGAGGCGGAAAATACCAAGCGTCGGTGTCAACAGGAAATTGAAAAAAACTCAAAATATGCCATAGCATCTTTTGCTAAAGAATTATTGACCGTGGCGGACGATTTGCAACGTGCGCTCGGTGCTGTTGATGAAAACACGGCTGCTCAATGTGCTTCATTCATTAAAGGTGTGGAAATGACGCAGTCTGAATTGTTTCATGTATTTGAAAAATTCGGTATCAGAAAAATAGAGAGTTTGGGAAAAGTTTTTGACCCGAATTTGGAGCGTGTGGTGCAAGAGGTTGAAGATAAGGATAAACCGGCCGGCACTGTTATAACGGAACTGCAATCGGCGTATACGATTAACGATCGAATTTTGCGTGAAGCAATGGTTATCGTTACTAAAAAATAATTCACAGAAAATAAGATTTCATGTATTGGATACTTTTTATCGACCTGCAATCAACCGAGGCGAGAGAGCTATATTGTTTATATTCAGCAACTTGAGCTTTACAAAAATAAAACTGTCCTGTAAATTTTAAATAAGGACGGAGTAACAATGATAAAAAAAAATCTGCATTTTGGAAAACAGGCAATTCAGGGAATTTCTGCAACCATAGAAAGATATTTGTTCTGGCTTGAGTGGTTGTTTTTGCTGGCTTTCGGCGGTCTGATTATATATAAAGCACTGGTGGACTATGGCTTTTTGTGGGATCAAACAGAGCATTTACACGCTGCATATCTGGTTAGCATCGGTCAGGTGCCATATAAGGATTTTTTCGAGCATCATCATCCATTGCTGTGGTATTTGTTAGCGCCGATATTGCAGTTTTTTTATCCGTCATTAAAAGTGATTTTTTTTGCGCGTTTTCTGGCTTTGGGACTGTTGGCCGGTTGTTTGTGGCTATTATTTTCCATTACCGATAAGTTTTTGTTTGACCGTAAAACGGCGCTTCTGTCAGTGTTATGTATGCTTTGTTTTCCGGAAGTGCTAGTAGATTCGATGAATTTGCGCCCTGACGCATTTATGATATTAACGGCGCTTGGCGGTTTATATTGTTTTTTTGCTTATATGCAAAACGGTCGCCTTAGAAACTTAATAAGCTCTTATTTGTTATGGGTTATATCTTTTTTGTTTTTGCAAAAAGCAGTAATTATTGGCGTCGGTTTTGGCGCAGCAAATTTTTGGTTATTATATCAAAAGAAAATGCCGTGGCGCGATTTTTTTATTGCCGTCGGCGTGGCTCTTTTGCCTCTGGTTGGTTTTGCAACATGGCTGACGTATCATCAAATTTGGGGTGAATATTGGTGGTATAATTGGAAACTTAATCAGCTTATGGCGGATTACTACGCCGGATATACGGATATTCGTCCGTGGGTACAATGCTCATTGTGGCTGGAAATTGCGTTGGCCGTTTACATTTATAAACATGCCGATGGTCGGATGACTGCCGCACAAAGAGTATGGCTGTGGTGCATGTTGTCATCTTTTATTTTTACAGTTTGGTTTATGCCGCATCCGCAATATTTGTTACCATCTTTGTTCTTATTAGCACCATTTGTCGGATATTTTGTGGCGTATCTTGTAAAATATCCGAGTAAATATATTATCTTAGTTTTCTGCTTGGTCGGCAATTTTATCTATATGTGGCCGGGTTATATGGCCAAGAGAGATTTCAAAATATATATGCGTTCAATGCACTATATTGCCGAGAATTTGCCGCCAAATACGGAGTTTATCAGCCAAACTCATGAGATTTTTAATATTTACTATCCAAATGCACATTATTATTGGTTCGGATTTAGAGAGGTGGCGATGTTTGATGTTTTATTCAATCCGGCACTCAAAGATTTTAATGTAATGCAGTTAATTAAACAAAAAAAGCCGCAATACTTAGCCTATGAATGGGTTAGGGACACAGCGGCAACACGTTGGTTTCGCTGGTTTGCCAAGCGCAACGGATACATGATAGAACGTATAAAAAAAGAGCCGGAAAAATTTCACAGATTTTTCGATGTTTCCGTACCGCCGATACCGTCTTTTTGGCCGATGGACAATGAATATCTGTTAAATAGATACGAAAATATTAAAGAAACGCATATTTGGCGCCGAAAAGAAAATGCACCTCAATAAAAAAGCGGCGCCGCTTGGCACCGCCTTTAGTATGAGTATGTTTCATAAAATTAGAAGGTATAGCGAACACCTAACATAATTTCATGATCACGTACGGCTGTTTTGGTAACATAAGTGCCTTCATTTTTGCGAATACGACCTAAATCAGCGTAACGATATCCGGCATCAAGTTTCCAGTTGGTGTTCAAATCATAAGTTACACCGCCCATGATTTGCCATGCCAAATTATAAACAGATTTGTCTTGAATCTTTGCGCCGTCGGCATGCCATACACCTTTCAGCCAAGAATAGCCTAAACCGGCACCAACATACGGTGTCCACGGTGTGCAGGTCAAATAATCATAATAAACATTGGCCATAACCGAATATTTTTTCAAATTAACGTGAGCCGGACCGTGATGAGACTTAATGGAATTAGAATTATTGAGTTCCAATTCACCGCGAAGGTAACCGGCAGAAACACCGGCTGCAAAATGCGTGCCAATCAAATCTTTTTTGATTTTACCTTGTCCTTTGGTTGCCTCATTAGCAAATCTTACCTTAACACGATTGAAATCATAAGATAATTTGCCCGAAACATATGGGCTGAATTGAGCGGCCTCAGCGCTGGTGGCAAATAAGCAAGCCACGCCGGCCAATAATAAAAACTTTTTCATGTTATATTCCTTTATATTACTTGTTGAACAACAAGATACAAATTAATGTATCTGGTCAAAAGATAGCATAAAAGTCTTAACGTTTTATGAAAATACTATATCACGTTATATAATGGCGATAAAACAAATGGTTACAATATATTTTGTTAAGGATAGGCATAAAGTTTTTTACCGTGTTTTTTTAGCCAATCGTGACCTTCTTGCCAATTTGGTTCAAGTTCTGCCACGCAACGCCAAAAGGATTCGGAATGGTCGTGGTACCTTAAATGCGCCACTTCATGTGCCATCAGATAAGCAATGGTGGATGTCGGTGCCAAGGCAATGCGCCAACTGTAGTTGATATGGTTCAGTGTAGAACAGCTACCCCAACGCGATTTTGTATCTTTAATGCTGACACCTTTAAGCGGACAGCCGATTTTTCGTGCGAGCTGTAAGGAATGCTGATAAAATATTTTTTCAGCCTCGGCTTTAATATAATCTTTCACGCGGCGATGCAAGAACTCGGCACCGCCCGAAACGCATAGAAATTCACCGTTTTTCCAAGCGCCGCCGCGTTCGTTCGGGCAATGTTTAATGGTAACCGGTGTGCCGAACAATAAAATTTCAAGTCCGTCGCTAAAATATTGCAATGCCGGTAAACGCCCCAGAGAATTAATAATCCAATCCATATGCTCGTTGACAAAGTTAATAGCTTGTTTGCGGCTACAAAAGCGCGGCACGGAAAGCACCGGTCGTCGTTCTTTGGAGTCAATATGCAAAGTTAATTTGCGCCCCACGCGTGACGGCACAACTTTAATATCCATACCAACGGCTTCGCTAATATCAAAGGTCTTGCCAGTCAACAATGTAATCTTCATAGTCTTTGACCTTTGTTTCATTGATTAAATCACGTCCCGAAAGCGACATTCCGGCTTCGATAACACTGGCGGCGCGACCGGTGATAAGCGGATGCCATTCGGGCAAATCATAGCCATTATCCAAGAG
>JAZNQW010000171.1:0-27562 GCA_045590435.1 Alphaproteobacteria bacterium
GAAGGACCGTCAATAGAAAAGGCCGAGGAAATTTTGGAAAAAATGTTGCAGGAAGGACTGGCCAAATTTGAGAATGAAACCTACCGTAAAAAATTCCATTTTTTCCCATCATATACAGAATACGATTTATATGATCAGGCATACGCCTTTAACGAAGACGGAAAGCGCAAAGACGGCAAAGCCAAATTTACTTATACTTGCAAATTATTTGTGCGGAAGAATAAAGATGGCAGTTTATGCTTCAGTTACCGTACGCCGAATAATAAAAAGGTTGATGAATCCATTATTGATGCATTGTGCGGTGCCTTCAAAGACATGGGATATACGCACATTAATTTCCCTGTTGGAGTGCCGAATGCAGAGAAGGGTGTTTGGCGCAAAATGTTGGCAGAAAAAGGCATTGTGCCGAGGGGTATGGGACTTGATCGCTCTAAGGTGGAAGGCATGTTGGAAGCCGCTAAAAAGAAGCTGACAACAGAGCAATTGGCGGAATATAAATATCGTTTAGCGTTGGAAATGACAGCAGCCAATCAACGTAAAGGTAAAAAAGTTGATGATTCCGAGCAACAGTTTATTGACGGATTGATTAAGTCATACCAATATCGCGCATTTACCAACGGTTTTGCAATGTGTATGAAAGGCAAAATGACGCGGATTCTGCGTACTGAAAATCAAGATACCGGCGCTATTGATAAAATTGCGGCTTTCCGTGCTATGCGCCGAGTGTTTGATGTTTATAAAAATGCCATTGACGGCAACGGCAATATAATGTCAAGCCCTGTATTAACGGCGGAAGAAAAACAAATGATGCAACAGCATCAGCCGCCGATAAGCGGTTTGGCGGAGAACTTGTCGCCGGAGCAAATGGGGGCTTTGTATGATATTTTGATGAAGCGTTGCCAGAACGAAGCGAAAGAAAAGCTGTATAAAGAATTGATTGAAGTGCGTGAAAGTGCGGTGGTTGGTGCTAAGCGTGCGGATAAAATCATTATCGGTGATTTGTATAAAGCGGCACGCAACCAATGCAACAGTATTAATGACGATTTGCAAGCTGAAGGCGTGGATGAAATCGGATTACCAAAATCGTTTGACGTGCCGATGGAATTTGATCAATTCAAGCGCGATTATGAGGAGCGTGTGCGTAACAATAATAACTCAAACAGTGGTAACAGAGGTAATGGCGGTAACAATAATAACGGTCCGCAAAACAGCAGTCAGAACAGAAATACCGGCAATGATACGGATTCGGATGCCAATAACAGCATGGGCAGCAGAGCCTCTCGTTCATTTGGGCGCACCGAGTATTAGAACGCCGCAAGATTTAACCACTCATAAACCCCCACAATTTATTGTGGGGGTTTATTTTCAATACGGTTTTGAAATTATTGATTAATCAGCCTCATCCAAAGGTTCGTCATCACCAATCATTTCAGTGGTAAGATGACCGGCATCAGCACGAATTTTAGCTTCAATTTCATCAGCCACAGTTGGATTATCCTTTAAGAACTTCTTGGCATTTTCCCGACCTTGACCGATTTTTTCACCGTTATAAGAGAACCAAGCGCCTGCTTTTTCAATAATACCGGACTTCACACCCAAATCAATCAACTCACCGGTTTTGGAAATACCTTCACCATACATAATATCAAAATCAACAGTTTTGAAAGGCGGCGCCACTTTGTTTTTAACAATTTTAACGCGAGTTTGCGAACCGATCACATCTTCTTTATCTTTAATAGCGCCAATGCGACGAATATCAATACGCACCGAAGCGTAAAATTTCAACGCATTACCGCCGGTTGTGGTTTCCGGATTGCCAAACATAACACCAATCTTCATACGAATTTGGTTGATAAAAATAATCAACGTATTTGAACGTGCGACAGTTGCGGTTAATTTGCGTAAAGCCTGACTCATCAGGCGCGCTTGCAAACCCATGTGCGAGTCGCCCATTTCTCCTTCCAGCTCTGCCTTCGGAACCAAAGCAGCTACCGAGTCGACAACCATAACATCTATGGCGCCGCTACGCACCAATGTATCGGCAATTTCAAGAGCTTGTTCGCCGGAATCCGGTTGCGAAATAAGTAAATTATCTATATCTACACCGATTTTTTTGGCATAAGACGGATCCAGAGCGTGTTCTGCATCAATAAAAGCACAAGTACCGCCTTTTTTTTGAGCTTGAGCTACCACACTGAGAGCCAATGTTGTTTTACCGGAGCTTTCCGGACCGTAAATTTCAATAATTCGACCTTTTGGCATACCACCAATTCCAAGTGCAATATCGATTCCCAACGAACCGGTCGAAACAGCCTCAATATCAATGTTTGTATTTTGCCCGAGGCGCATAATCGATCCCTTGCCGAAAGCCCGTTCAATTTGGCTGAGGGCCGCTTCCAACGCTTTATCTTTCTCCATTTTTCAATCCTTAAAAAAGTTACTTCTCATTATATAATGCTTATTTTTTTGCAAAAACACAAATAAAGATTGTGTTTATCCGCTGAAATATATATTGTTCTAATTTTGTTCTAAAAGCAAGAAAAAAATAACAGTAAGAACAAATTTTTTTCAGCAACGGTAAAATGTATTTTAGGAGCATACGATACGAGAGCTATTATATTGTGAATAAAGTAGGAAAACAGCACAATGGAAACAGAAACATATGATATAAAAATATTAGGGGGAAAAACAATGTTGAAACATGCTTATCAATTATTAGCTTCCGAATATCAAAAATGTTGTCGAATTGTGCAGGGAGATGAATATTTAACACTTTATGCAAATGAAAAATATCGCCATTCGTTACAGGTGATGGGGGCCGCCAATTATTTGCTGCAACACATCAGTGAGGTGCAAGGCATATCGGCGGAAAAACTTGAAATTATTAAAACTGCAGTGCTTTTGCACGATATCGGTCGATTTACGGAAATTGCCCTTCATTTGAAATCACAAAAATGTGATCATGGGGTGGTAGGTGCGGAATTTTTGCAATCTTTGTCGCAATTTAATGAGATAAGGATTTGGTTACCTGTTAGACATCATGGGCATTTAATTGAGGAGTTATATGCCGACGAACAATTCAGACAAATAGAGAATAAGGCATTACAAAAGGAAGTTGAGCATATTTGTTTCATTATTCGTGATGCCGATAAAATAGCTAATATGAATATGTTGACGCACGAGGAGAATATTTTACCGTTATTTTTGGGTATTAAAAAATATAATCCGCAAGTTGACGGAGTTCTTTCTCCGGAAGTTTTACAGGAGGCGTTTGAAGATCAAACAATTACACGCAGTTATTTAAAAACAGCGGCTGATTTCAGTGTGTGGTATATATCATGGTTCAAGGATATAAATTATCAGATAGCGATTGATTTCTGTAAAAAACTTGATATTTTACCGAATTTATTGAAAATTTTGGATAAATACTGTATGGATGAAAAATTCAAGCATGACTTTAATGCACATATATGGAAATATGCGGAAGAGCGTAAGTATTTACCATAATTAAGAGCACAAAAAGGTAATCAGAGAGACTATTTAATGACCGAATTGGTGTGCAAATTCCAATTTTGAAATGTGATTAATGGTTTGAATTTTTGTATTTTGCAAAATAAGTGGAAGCTCAACGGAAACGAAAGTGCTGCGTGGATGGGCATTTTGTACAAATGCTGTAACGTTGCCGGATGCGGCCAGAATAAAACGTTTAGATGCAATAGCCCAAATTGCCATTATCTCCGCCGGCGGATTTTGGTTGCCGGTTTCCAGCCCCATAGCCATAAGTCGTTGGCCGCATGTTGTATTGTCCAACATATAAGATTCGGGGTGAGTTTGCATATATTGCAGAGCCGCGCGCTTATTTTCATCTGTCGGTTGATAGCTGATGCTGTAAAGCACAACAGTGTCAGGTGGAGTGACAACGTCAGCGGTTAAGGCAATTTGCCGCGCTTGTTCTAATTTATTCATAAGTTTTTCCTTTTGTCGGTGTCATGGTTAAAAAAGGAGTTATGGCTTTAGACAACGTATTTTCAGCGCTGACCAATGAACCGTTCATACCGATTTTTTGTGCAGATTCAATATTCAGCAGAACATCATCAAATAACATGGTTTCTTGAGGCTTAATATGAAAGCGGCGGCAAAAAAGACTAAGACCGTCTTCACTTTGTTTAGGGTGAAAATAACCATTGTGTAAAGAAGCCGTAATATCAAAAACTTGAATATTGCTTCGTTCAATTTCCGATAAAGAGCGATTGAAAAGTCGATTCGTAATTTGAGCCAAATGTGGGCGACTGTTGTTGCTTAGAATGGCTACATTATACTTTTGTGCCATATTTTGCAGATTTTGCCAGAGCGGTTTGTTCGGTTGAATACGACTGTAATCGATATTGGCCGTCATCTTTTCGCAGAAATGGTCAAAACTGTAGTTTTTATAACGGCAAATTTCCAAAATGTAATTAAACAACCCACGGTGATTATCGGCGACAGTGGCTTGCGATATTTCATTCTGCTCATCACCGCTGATTGCCAAATCTTCCCGATAAACCTTTTTCATAGCATCAATAATTTCTTTGGTAGGCAAAGCCGAAATCGGATACAGAACACCGTCACAATCAAAAATCAGGTTTTTAATTTCAGGCATTAGATGCCTCGGCATCGGCCGTTGCCGCATCCGTATTTTTTTTCATTAACGGACGTCTGCCACGGCGCGGTTTAGCCACCGATTCGTCAGTTGGCAGTTGTTCTTGCGGGGTTGAAACTTCAACCAAAGTAAATCCGCGTCGACGCATTCTCGGTTTATTTGTTTGATTGTCGGCAGATGCGGCAACTTCTTCTGTTGAAGCATTCTGTTTGGCATTCTGAGGAGTAGCTTCTGCAGGAGCCGCCGCCTCTGTTTCAACCAGCCCGTTATTAACCGGTGTTTCCTCGGTAGGGGATTGCTCTTTATTATCAGTGCCGCTTGCCGTGCGATTGTCACGATTTTGATTTTTACGCTCATTAATTTCCGTTACGATCTTGCGATAATGCTCGGCATATTGACGGAACACTTCCATTTCCACATAATTACCATTGCTGTGTGCTTCTTTAGCCAGTTCATTATATTTTTTTATTAAATCAAGTGCGGTGCCGCTAAACTTTCCGGCGGAACAAACACTGTCAAATTTATAATTCAATGAATAAATAGTATTGTTACTGTTGTTATTGTTATGAAACTTTTGCCCGTTATTAATTTTTCTCATTTACAAACCATTCAAAAAAATAAGCCTGTTGGCTTCTATTAAAATTAAACCAAAATTGAGCGACAAAAAACATGCTCAAGTTCTATATACGCATTTTTTTTAATTTCTGCAAGGCTTTTTTTGTATTTATGATAAAATATAGATAAAGTGGTTAAGGACATAAAATAAAGGCTGAAGCATATAGCTTCAGCCTTTGTAAATCAAAGAGTTAATCTTACAAGCCACCTGTCATAAAGTAGCATTTCTGCTCGGTTTGATACAAGATCTCCAACATGGCATAAAAACATTTAAAGTCGTTGACACAACTTGGTCTGGTGTAAGTCACGCTGTGATAGTTTCTATTTTCATCAATCGGCAAATTGACTTCATCTCTGTTGCAAGGTAGGCCATGTTTCAACCGATAACGATATTCGGCGACCGTAATATCGGAATATTCGTCTTGTTTGGTCCAGCCGGGCATGTGTAACTTCAGAGATTTCTGCTGTTCTTTGGAAAGCGAGTTAACCAATTTTTGCGCCAAGAATACCAGATTGTTGCAAACAATGCTTAATCGCATCAAAACAGGAATCAGTTCCGTTTGAGCGGGTGGTTCGCACTTACACCACAATTTGGTCACCAAATCAAAACACGGCTCTTGCAGTTCTTCCAGTCGCCAATACATCTTGCAGAACACTTCCAGAAGGTTTAACGCGCCTTGGCTGTCAAGCACAACATTGCCTTTTAACAATTGCTGGCAATAATCAGCAAATTGGTGCGGTTGTAAATACTTTAATAAGCATGAACCTTCATCTTCATTGAGGACACACTCGTGGTAATAAATGTCAGCAATAGTTGCATCAGGTCGTTTGTTTTTCAGCAACTGCGGACATCTTACCATAACATTTAAAATCTGAGTCATAGGCAATTGTATTAAAATAAATAATTTTCATAATCATTATAAATTAAGCCGCAGTCTAATAAACATACGGCTTAAAGTCAAGAAAAATGTAGGTCGCCTCTATTAAGAAGCCTCTTCTGCCAAGTCTATTTTCAAAAGCAAAAAGTCTGGTGTTTTGCGGCCGAAAGTATGATATTTTTTCATCAGACTTAAGGCTTCGCTGTCTTTAGTGCTGTAATCACGTTTCTTTTTTGCAGTCCCTCGATTGGTGCTTGCTTCGATTCCGGTATTTACCATGCTTCCTTCATCACTATTGTCTTCTGCTTGTTCTGTTTCTGCTTCCTTATCTTTATCGACTTTAATTTCAGCCGGTGTTTTCAGGATTTGATCCAGAATACTTTGCGTTTCTTTCGAGCGACGATTGGTAAATACAATATTTTGTTTATCAGCCGGCAATGCCGCCAAAACGGTTTCTAAATTTTTCAACTGATGCAATTTTTTAATTAAATTAATGTCATCCACCACCAAAATATCGGTTTGCGATAAATCAACTTTACCTTCATTCATCAAATCAATTAATAAGTTTGGTGAGGCAATAATAACATTGGCTTCATCATCAATATTTTCTTGATCGTCGGTAATGGTATTTTCGTTAATTTCGTGATATTTATTAAATACGGCAAAGCGATCGGACACGCTGACAGATTGTTTCGAATTAGCAGTGATAATCAAAATGTTTTTAGCACTGCGGCGCGAAATAATATCAATCAACGGCAAAACATAAGAACAGGTTTTACCGCACCGTGCCGGCGCAATTGTAAAAACATCTTTACCGGCTAAAATTGAAGGGATAACATCTGCTTGCACCGTAGTTGGCGCATTTAAGCCGGCCTCATTAATAGCTTTGATGGTTTTTTCACTTAATCCCAAATCTGTAAAATTCATTTTTTTATCCTTCTTATAAGTCTTAGAATTCAGGCACCGAAGCCTTCGTCTGTTTTTCCGGAGCAACCGGTGTTTGTTCGGTGCGATCAATGGTTTTTCCGGCAATAATATCTTTAATCTCATCACCGGTCAATGTTTCATATTCTATAAGCGCTTGCGCTAATTTTTCCAAATCAGCATCATTTTCCCGCAAAATACGCATAGCTTCATCATGTGCCTCTGTTACCAAACGCTTAATTTCGGCGTCAACCAAACGTGCCGTATCTTCGCTCATATTCTTATTTTGCGTAACGGCACGACCCAAAAATACTTCATTGGAATTTTCTGCATAAAGAACCGGTCCGAGAACATCACTCATACCCCATTCGGTAACCATAGAACGTGCCAGATTCGTAGCCGCCGCAATATCCGAAGATGCGCCGGAAGTGACTTTACCGTAACCGAATTTCAGTTCTTCACTGGCTCGACCACCCATACAAATAATCAATCGAGACAGCATCTTGGCACGCGTATAAGAATATTGGTCTTTTTCCGGCAACTGTTGCACCATACCCAGAGCGCGCCCGCGAGGAATAATTGTGGCTTTATGAATAGGGTCTGTTTCGGCCACATGTAACGAGCAAATGGCATGACCTGCTTCATGATAGGCTGTCAATTTTTTCTCATTTTCATCCATGGCCATAGATTTACGTTCATTACCCATTAATACTTTATCTTTAGCGTTGTCAAAATCTTCAGCGGTTACCTTACGTTTGTTGCGTCGCGCTGCCAACAATGCGGCCTCGTTGACTAAATTGGCTAAATCTGCCCCCGAAAATCCAGGGGTGCCCCGAGCCACAACGGACAAGTCAACGTCGCGTGCCAACGGAACTTTACGCACATGAACATTCAGAATGGCTTCGCGTCCTTTAACATCCGGATTGCTGACCGTAACTTGGCGGTCAAATCTACCCGGTCTAAGCAAAGCAGGATCCAAAACATCAGGACGGTTCGTTGCTGCAATTAAGATAACATTTTCATTAGCCTCAAAACCATCCATTTCCACCAACAACTGATTTAATGTCTGTTCGCGTTCATCGTTACCGCCACCTAAACCGGCACCGCGGTGACGACCAACCGCATCAATTTCATCAATAAATAACAGGCAAGGGGCATTTTTTTTGGCTTGCGCAAACATATCGCGCACACGCGAAGCTCCTACACCGACAAACATTTCCACAAAGTCAGAGCCGGAAATGGAAAAAAACGGCACATTTGCTTCACCGGCAACTGCTTTGGCTAATAATGTTTTACCGGTTCCCGGCGGTCCGACCAAGAGAACCCCCTTCGGAATTTTACCGCCTAAACGTTGAAATTTTTGCGGATCTTTTAAAAAATCAATAATTTCTTCCAATTCTTGTTTGGATTCGTCGGCACCGGCTACATCCTTAAAAGTGACTTTTTTATTGCTTTCAATCAATCGTGCACGCGATTTTCCGAAGCTCATGGCTTTATTATTACCGGCGTTGGCCTGACGCATAAAGAATACCCAAACACCAATCAAAAGTACCATCGGAAACCACGAAATCAGAATGCTCCAAAATGTTTCACTGGAAGTATCTTGCGGCTCGGCATCTACTTTAACCCCATTATCCAGTAGTGTTTCAACTGTGGTCGGACTATACGGGGCATAAGTTAAAAACTTGTTGCCGTCGGTGGTTTGTCCGGAAATTTCCGCACCGCGAATGGTTACATTCAGAACATGCTTATCTTTAACGTTCTGCATAAATTCCGAATAAGCGACTTTGGTATAGCCGCTGTTTAAACTCTTATTTTCAGACCACCCCAAAAGGACGGTTAATAAAACAAAAGCCGCCAACCAAATAATTATATTTCTACCGAATTTCATTGATTTTTCCTAATTTATAAAATTTACCGCATAAAAATCATTCCTACTACTTATATAATTTTAAATTTAAGAAAACTCAAGCATTTTTATTATTTAATCACTTGAGCTGTTGCGGCTTTTAAAAATGCCGTTTTCATAACCTTGTATGGTTCTGTTTCGTTTGGCTGTTTCCAAGCGTTTCATTGTAAGAGCAACATATTTGCGTTCACGCTCAATGCCAAGAAAATGCCGCCCCAGTTTTTGAGCAGTGACGGCGGTTGTGCCGGAGCCGACAAACGGATCAAATATCAAATCTTCTTCATTACTGGAAGCCAGAATAAGTTTGGCCAGTAATTTTTCCGGTTTTTGTGTCGGATGCTCGGTGTTTTCAGCCATAGACCAGAAAGGTACGGTAATATCAGTCCAAATATTAGACGGTGCGGTAAAGCGAATTTTTTTACCGTTTGTTTCTTGCCAATCTTTTGGTGTGCCGTCGGTAGTGCGATAAGGCGCCAAAACCGCGCGTTGGATTTTTACGGAATCTAAATTGAATGTATATTGCGAACTGTTGGTAAAAAACCAAATATCTTCCAAGCAATTTTTCCAATTATTGCCGGCAGCGCGGCCCTTTTCCCGCTCCCATGAAATGCGATTTTGCAATAGAAAATATTGTTCGGCAATTTCCGGAATGGCAATAGATGTGCGCCAGTCCGAGCAAATATAAATACTGGCATTCGGTTTTAACAAGCGTTTGGTTTGTTTTAACCAGTCATCAAGCCATTTTTGGTAAGTAATGGTATCAGTTTGCCGAAAAACGGAAGTGCCGAAATTTTTAGTAAGATTATACGGCGGATCCACAATCATTAAATCAACAATTTGTTCAGGCAAATAAGCCAAAGTTTCCATGGTATCTGCCCAAACAATTTGATCGGTATAATGTTGCCGCAATTGTGTTAAATCCGTAACCGCCTGCGCCGCATATTTTTTTTCTTGTGTCGGCGTTAACGTAATTGTTTTATTACGCGGAGCTGCTTTTTTATTCACTGTTCCTCACCAAAACGCGAATTAACTAAAAGGGTTAGGGCCTCAATAGCTTCGGCTGCTTGTTTGCCTTGTGCTTTGATTTTAATGGTGCTTCCTTTAGAAGCCGCCAACATCATCAAGCTCAGAATGGAACTTCCATCAACGATTTGTCCGTCTTTTTCAACCATAACTTCAGCATCTATATTGGTAATACATTTCACAAAAGACGCCGCCGCCCGCGCATGTAAGCCTTTCTGATTGCAAATGGTTAAATCTGTTTCTAAAACGTCGCTCATTTAGCGTTTCCGTTCAATAATTGAGAGGCAACATTAATGTGTTTTTTGCCGGCCTCTTGAGCACAGTCCACGCATTTTTGCAGAGGTGAATCTTTACGTGATGTTGCCAGTTTTATAACCATTGGCAAATTCATACCGGCAATCACATCATAATTACCGTGACCGATAATTGACATGGCTAAATTAGATGGTGTGCCACCAAACATATCGGTTAAAAGCAAAACGCCGTCACCGCTGTCAACGCTTTTGGTTTTTTGCAAAATTTCCTGCCGACGAGCTTCCATATCATCTTCCGGACCGATACAAACAAAATCAACCTGTGTTTGTTTGCCGACCACATGCTCCATGGCTGCCACGAATTCAAGCGCTAAATTGCCATGTGTCACAAAAACTAAACCAATCATTTTTCACCGCTCGTCCACACTTTGATTGCCCCGAAAGATTTAAGCAGTTCTTCTTTGCTTTTGGCTTTAAACAACTCATCTGCGCGCGTGCGGCGGCCGTTCAAAATAATTTCTTCAACATTTTCAACCGGCACGGCATAAACGCGTTCAACCATTTCGGCTTTAAGTTCCACAATCATCACCACTTCAGATTCGGCCAATACATTACAAGTCTCACTATCAATATGGTCTAAGATAATTGAGCGGCGCGCATCACGGCACAACAAAGCTGTTTGTTTGCCATCAAATTGCAATACCGGCTCACTTGGGTTGCCGTCACGAGCATCAATAAAAATGGCCAATTCGCCGTATTTATTCTCTATAATTTCGAAAAAGTCTTGCTTTTCCATTAATGTATAATATTGGTTTTCCATCACATTTCCCCAACACTTGGTTTATATTTTGATGTATCTTACTCCATTTTTAAGTAATTGTCCATCCTAACTTTCAGATTATCCGCGAACTTTATTATTTTTCCGTAAAGATTCTTGCAGAAGAGACTTCAGTTTCTCAGAATAAGACTTCTCTTTTTCTTGTTCCTGTTCTTTATTTTTTTGTGACTGTGGTGCATTCAGTTCAAAGTCCTTTTGATCAGCGCGCGGATTTTTATTCAGTTCTTTCGGCTTTAAGCCGTAAGCACTTTGCCTTTTAATTTCGGAAAGTTTGGCTGTTTGACCGGACTTACGCAAAATCAGTTCGGCTTTTTCGTTTTCGGTTAAGCTTTTTTTGCCTAAATCTTTAACGTCATTCATTTTAACATTTTTAACCTTATGGTTATCAGTCATCTTTTTTAGTTCTTTCACACCTTCAACCACTTTACCTTCGGTGTGGAATTTAATTTCACCTTTTAATCCGACTTGTTTTGCAAGATTTTTTTCGAGCGATTCGGCACGAATACGCTTAGGATTATAAATGGCATCCTGCATTTTTTCGGTTTGCTCGGAGGTTGTCATCTTTTTGATGCCGGCTTTACGGGCTAAAGTGTCTGCTTGTTCCATGGCATTTAAACGACCGGCATTCTCCTGATGCCGAGTCACTTCAATATTTGTGCGCTGCTCAATCATCCGTTTTTCATTAGGTAACAAGGCGTCTATTAAAGTTGTATCACTGTTAGAGGCATCACTTTGGTTTAAACGTAATTCACGAAATGAGCGAATGACTTCTTCATCAGGACCATCATCCTCATCTTCATCCTCATCATACATTTGTTTAACTTTTTTACTTATTTTGTTATTAGGTTTAGCGCGTGTTACTGAGGTTTGCATTTTGTTTTTGCGCGCCTGATATTTATCGGCCTCAATAGCGTCAATACGCAACGTCAGACGCTCATCATCATCAACTTTCTTCTTTTTCCACTCCGGAACGGAACTGGGGCTTTCATCATCTGTGTCATCTGTTTGTGTCATTGATTTTCCTTTATGATAAATTAGTTGCCGGTTGTTTTGGAGGCGCAAGGTTTGATTGAATATGTCAACATAACAGAGCCGTCATAAAAGATTTGCGGTGAAACGTTGATTTCGGCATTATCGTCGCGCGTTAATGTAAATTTCCGACCTTCCATAATCATGGAAAACATGGTTTGTCGAAAATTATTCCAATCAGGAATATTTGAAAAGAACAGTTTTTGATATGCGATAATATCTTCCATCTTCGGCTCATCTTGCATTTTATCATAATCCAAGCTCCAAAGTTTCAAATAAGCGCGATTATAAAATTTCAAGCGCTGATTCGGGCCGAAAATAATAACGGCGTCAGTTAAATTATCCAAAATACCTTGTTGCATTTCGGTTAAATCATTTAAGCGTCGCATAACAGCCAACCTGTCGGAAACATCTTCGAATGCAAAAATAACACCGTTAGGGTGAGGCATTCTGAAGCGATGAATGGTGCGGCCATCCGGCAAATGCAACATATCTTCACGCGGTTTCCATAAGCCGCTGAAAACGCTCATCTCATCATTTTTAAAGGCCTTAAAATCCGGTGCCGACGGTAGCATTTTACGCTGTTGAATAGTCTCAATGAACTGCATATATGAAGGCTTTTTTTCTAAAAATTCAACATCCAAATTCCATAGCTGACGGAAAGACGTGTTATAAAAATATAAGTTTGTCTTTTCATCAAAAATGGCAAAAGCGGTGCCGAGAACACCCAGAATTTCCAGGTGGCTGTTCTGATTGAGCTCAAAGTTAAGTTTGGCGTTTTCAAGTTCCGTATGGTCAATTAAATAACCGACGGTACCGATTTGATCCAGCGTATCGCCGGTAAAATACGGATTCTCATATAGAACGTAATGGTAAAGATTACCGGATCGCACCATTTTAAACGGTTTTTTCTGAATTTTTTTGGTCTTTTGCGCTGTTGATGCCAAGGTGCGAGGAATTGCTTTGGTAATTTCGGTATTTTGGCGCAACACATCTGTTTTGGTGTTTTTACCGGTATATTCAACGTACTTTTTATTGACAATTGCCAATCGTAAGTTTTCATCACGTAACCAAACAGGCGTATCAATACCGTCAATCATATTTTCATATTGTTTTAATGTGTTTAAAACCGTGTTTTTCTCGTTTTCCAATTTAACCATGTGTGCGGCTTCGGCTGAAACATCACGAAACCATATAATATCGCCATACGAATTACCATCAGCACTTTGAATGCGATTCCCGTAAACACACATAAAGCGTTTTCCGCCTTTCATGCTGAGCATATCTTCAAAGGCCAACCCGTCTTGTTGCAACAGAGAAACATATTTTTTCAAGAGCTGCGCATCATCTTTGTAAAACGCTTCACAAACTTCGTTGAAATCGGCGGTTGTGCCATTTTTTAAATCAAGCAGAACGGCAAGTCGGCGCGAACATTTTCCCATTATTTTCTGAGTGTTTCGACTGAGCTTTTCATCCGGATAAATAAAGCAGAAGTAACCATCTTTGGTTGTCCACAGTAATTCATTGACACGATCCTTATCGCGTTTAATAAAATAAACTTTGCGTTTGTATTTGTAAATTTTGGTTTGCAACCAAGCAATTGCCGTCATTAAACCCAAAATAACCAGCAAACTGACAATAACCGTCAACTTCAGCAAATCCATATTCATTCTTTTCTCTGTTAAAAAATGTTTGCGCTTGCACTCATTTTATATTATATAGGCAACAATAAGCAATTTATTTTTTTAAATAATTGATAGTTTTTAGGAAAAAATATGTGGACATTGGCTTTTGATACAACTTCAAATTGTTGCGCGGCCGCATTGCTGCAAGATACGGAGATTAGGGCAAAATATGTTGAAGAGATGGAGTTTGGGCAAGCGGAGGCGTTGTTACCGCAAATTCGAAAAATGTTGAAAGAACAGAAGATTGAATTTGCCAATATCGGTTTATTGGGCGTTTGTGTGGGCCCCGGATCATTTACGGGAGTGCGCTCGTCGGTTGCCGCGGCACGAGCCATGAGTTTGGCACAACCGCAGATGGCAATTACCGGCGTAAATGCATTTGAGGCTTATTTGCAGGCAATTGATGATTTCGATTTGGCGGCGCTTAATGCGGTGATTATTGAAACTAAGCGCGAAGATTTTTACTTTCAGGTGTTTAACGGTCGGCGTGAAAAGTTGTGTGATGCGGCAGCTATGCCGTATGAGCAGATAATAGATATGTTGAAAGGTAAAACGGTAACGCTGATCGGTAACGGTGTGGAACGTTTTTTAGATAAGCCGAGTGGTTTGGTGTTACATAGTGTAAATATGGAAAAAAATGTGCCGCTCAATTATTTGGCGGCTTGTGCGTTGCATAAATATAGGCAAAAGAAAATGAATTTTCCTAAACCTTTATATTTAAGAGCGCCGGATGTTTGTGTAAAATCGTAAAAATTATATAGATATCTGCAAAAGAAAAGTGTATTAGTGTAAAAAAAATAACTGAATTTTATTTTGTGAGGATGAAGTGACTAGATCTGAATTGGTTGAAAGAATTGCGGCCAAAATGCCGAATTTGAAAATAAAAGATATTGATAATATCGTAGATGTGGTGTTCGATAAGCTGACTAAAGCGTTGGCCGAAGGAAACAGAGTCGAAATCAGAGGATTCGGTGCCTTTTCCGTTCGAACCAGAAAGCCTCGTGTGGCGATTAATCCGAAAAATAAGAGTCGTGTGGAAGTGCCGGAAAAACACATTGTGCACTTCAAAACCGGAAAAGAATTGCATGAAAGATTAAATCCGGATTCTAAATAAAATCTCGTTTCTTAACCTCATGGAGGGTAAAATGAAATTGTTGCACTATATTTTAGCATTACCGCTGATTGTGATTGCCGCGCTTGCAATTTATTGCGCCGAATCAAATGAAGGAGTGTCGTTTGATTTCGGAACGTTTGGTAACACGCCCGGTTATAATACCAGATTGGTTTTGTTTTTGTTTTTACTGTATGGCTATATATGCGGTCGTTTAGGTGCATGGTTTGCACATGCACCGGTGCGCCATGAATTACGTCGGCAGAAAAAAGCCAACAGAGCTTTATCAAAGGAGCAAAGCAAGCTCAATGAAACCGTGACCGGTTTGCAACAAAATGTGGCAACATTACAACAAGAAAAAGCAAAAGCTCAGGCCGCGGCGTCGGTTAATAAAGAGACCTTAGGTTGGGTAAATAAAGTAAAAGATAAATTTGCGGCGCCAAAGGGGGCAAAATGAATTGGCTGACGGATATTGTGCGTCCGAAGATTCAGAAGACGACACCGAAAGAAATTGCGGATAATTTATGGGTGAAGTGCCCGAATTGTAATCAGATGCTTTATGCGCAGGAATTAAAACAATCGCATTATGTGTGCACATCTTGCGGACATCATTTGCGTTTGTATGTGGATAATCGTTTCAAATTACTGTTTGATGATGCCAAATGGACCGAAGTGACCTTACCGCCGATACAAGATGATCCGCTGAAATTTAAGGATTTACAAAAATATACCGATCGGTTGAAAAGTAATCGCAAAAAAACCGAACATAATGACGCCATACAAGTGGCACGAGGATTGATTGCCGGTATTAAGAGTGTTGTAGCCGCATTGCATTTTTCTTTTATGGGTGGCTCAATGGGTATAGCCGTGGGCGAGGGGATTGTGACTGCCGCTCGTTTGGCTTTGGCGAATAAAGAGCCGCTGATTACGGTGGCGGCTTCAGGTGGCGCACGCATGCAAGAAGGTATGTTTTCGTTAATGCAAATGGCGCGCACAACGGCAGCAGTGAATGAGCTTAAAGAAGCCGGTATACCGTTTATTTCTATTCTGACCGATCCGACAACCGGAGGTGTCTCAGCCTCATTTGCAATGTTAGGAGATGTGAATATTGCCGAAAAAGGTTGCTTAATCGGCTTTGCTGGCCAACGCGTAATCGAACAAACCATTCACGAAAAATTGCCGGAAGGCTTCCAACGCGCCGAATATTTGTTGGAACACGGCATGGTCGATATGGTGGTTGAGCGCGATAAAATGAAAGAAGAATTGGTAAAAGTTTTAAGAGTTCTTACCGCCAACCTCAAAAAGTAAAAATTTTCCGCCTTCGGATTGCATTCAAAAAAAATGCTCCCTATATACTTAAGTATAAGGAGTAAAGAGATGAATTTGGAAAAATACACAGATAGAAGTCAAGGCTTTTTGCAAAATGCCGAAAAACTGGCGTCCAGAAACAATAATCAATATTTGGTGCCGTCACATTTGCTTAAAGTAATGCTTGAAGATAAAGAAGGAATGGCATCTAATTTACTGTCGCAAGCCGGCGCAAATCCGGATTTGATACGTTCGCAGGTCGACGAAGATATCAGCCGTTTGCCTGTAGTGGATGGGCAGAGTGTGCAATTAACATTATCGCAAGATACGGTAAAAGTTTTGGATTCGGCTGAACAGTTGGCCGAGAAAGCAAAAGATGCGTTTGTGAGTGTTGAACGGTTGTTGCAAGCTGTACTGATTTATAAATCATATGGCGTTGATGCGGCCAAACTTAATCAAGCAATTAATGAAATGCGACAAGGGCGCACAGCGGATTCGGCTTCGGCGGAAGATAATTTTGAAGCACTAAAAAGATATGCCATAGATTATACCGAGCGTGCGGCACAGGGAAAATTAGATCCGATTATCGGTCGTGATGAAGAGATTCGTCGCACCATTCAGGTTTTATCGCGCCGTACCAAAAACAATCCGATTCTGATTGGTGAACCGGGTGTTGGTAAGACAGCAATTGTTGAGGGTTTGGCCCAACGTATTATTAACGGTGATGTTCCGAGTACTTTGGCACACAAACGCGTGATGGCGTTGGACATGGGGGCGCTGATTGCCGGCGCTAAATTCCGAGGCGAGTTTGAAGAGCGATTGAAGGCTGTATTACAAGAAGTGCAAAGCGCAAACGGACAAGTCATATTGTTTATAGATGAAATGCACACGGTGGTTGGTGCCGGTGCTTCGGAAGGTTCAATGGATGCGTCAAACTTACTCAAACCTGCGTTAGCGCGCGGCGAATTACATTGTATTGGTGCAACCACATTAAAAGAATATCAAAAATATATTGAAAAAGATGCGGCGTTTGCCCGTCGTTTTCAGACTGTTTATGTTGGTGAAACAGATGTGGCCGATACGGTATCTATTTTGCGCGGTATTAAGGAAAAGTATGAGCTACACCACGGCGTTCATATTTCTGATGCGGCATTGGTAGCGGCGGCAGTGATGTCAAATCGCTATATTACCGACCGCTTTTTGCCAGATAAAGCCATTGATTTGGTTGATGAAGCGGCAAGCAAACTGAAAATGGCTCTCGATTCGAAACCGGAAGAATTGGATCAGATTGATCGTAAGCTGATTCAACTTAAAATTGAACGTGAGGCATTACGTAAAGAAACGGATGAATCTTCAAAAGAGCGTTTGACTAAATTGGAAACGGAAGTTGCCGAACTTGAAAAGCTGTCGGCGGAAAAAAATGAGCAATGGAATGCACATAAAAGCGCGGCGCAAGAAGCAAATAAGTTGCGCGAACGTATAGATATGGCGCGTATTGAAGCTGAAAAAGCGCTTCGTAACGGTTTGTATGAACAGGCCGGCGAGTTACAATATAAGGAAATTCCGGATTTAGAGGCAAAGTTAAAGGCGTTGCAAGATAGTCGTGCAGTGGAAACTTCAATAGAAACCGTTACACCTGACATGATAGCATCAGTTGTTTCCAAGTGGACCGGAATTCCGGTTGATAAACTGGTTGGCGGTGAGCGTGAAAAACTGTTGCATCTGGAAGAAAATTTGGCCAAACGCGTGGTTGGGCAAGATGAAGCTATTAAATCCGTTGCCAACGCAGTGCGTCGTTCGCGTTCAGGGTTGAAAGATCCAAATCGGCCGATCGGCTCGTTTTTATTCTTGGGACCGACCGGTGTCGGCAAAACGGAACTGGCCAAAGCCTTAGCTGAATTTTTGTTTGACGAAGAAGCGGCATATATTCGTATAGATATGTCGGAATATATGGAAAAGCATTCGGTTGCGCGTTTAATCGGTGCGCCTCCGGGATATGTCGGCTATGATGAAGGTGGCGTTTTGACTGAAGCAGTGCGCCGTCGTCCCTATCAGGTGATTTTGTTTGATGAGGTTGAAAAAGCGCATCCGGACGTATTTAATCTGCTGTTACAGGTGCTTGATGAAGGTCATTTGACTGATGGTAAAGGTCGCACGGTAGATTTCAAAAATACGTTCATCATTTTGACATCAAATTTGATTACCGGTGCTGATCAAAACGTGATGGATACATTGCGCAACTTCTTTAAGCCGGAATTTTTGAACCGCTTGGATGAGATTTTAGTGTTCAATCCGCTCGGCAAAGATGCTATTCGTCGCATTGTCGATATTCAGGTGGAACGCTTGCAACAACGTCTGGATGAACGCCATATTACGTTATGGTTGGATGAGAAAGCCAAAAATTGGTTGGCTGACAATGGTTATAATCCGGATTTTGGTGCCCGCCCACTCAAGCGTTTGCTGGTGCAAAATTTGGAAAATCCGTTGGCCATTATGTTGCTGGACGGTGCGGTTGATGATAATTCAAAAGTGGTCGTTTCAGCTGATGCTGACGGGCTGAAACTAACGCCGCAATAAAATATTTTAATTTTTAAGCTGAGAACATTAAGCCGTCGATTTTATATTGACGGCTTAAATTTTTAGCAAGATTGGGTTTTGCAAAGATGGCTTGTTTTCAGTGATTTTTATGGCATTGATAATATCTTGCTCTGCCGCGGTAAATTGTTCTTCATCTTGATAATGCACTACGGCTAAAGGCGTTTTTTCATCAACATAATCACCGATTTGCGTAAATTGAGTAAATCCGGTAGCTAAGTCCAACTTCTCATCAGGTTGCCGGCGTCCACCCTTAAGTTTAATAATACTGAGGCCGACGGCGCGCGTATCCATAGAGGAAACATAACCTTTACGCGGTGCAAAAATCGGCTTTTGATGAGCGGTGCGCGGTAGATAAACATCTGCTTTTTCAACAAAATCGCACGGACCTCCAAGGGAGGTAACCATTTGCGCAAATTTTTCCAACGCACGGCCGGAAGCCAATGTGTTGATAACCAGTTGTTCAGCTTCAGATATTGAATTGCAACGACCGCACTGACATAGAAGTTGCGCACAAAGACTTCGGGTGATTTGATTGAGGCGCGGATTAACATTTTTATTGTGCAGATAATCCAAAGCCTCTTGCACTTCAACGGCATTACCGGCGCTATATCCCAAAACTTGGTTCATATCGGTCAGTAAGGCAGAAGTGTTGCAACCGGCACCGTTTGCCACCGTTACAATAGACTGGGCAAGGGCTTTAGCATCATCAAAACTGCTCATAAAAGCACCGTTTCCGCATTTTAAATCCATCACCAAATATTCCAAGCCGGCAGCCAGTTTTTTGGATAAAATAGAGGCTGTAATCAATGGAATGGACTCAATAGTGGCGCAAACGTCACGAATGGCATAGATTTTTTTATCGGCCGGTGCCAAGTCGGCAGTTTGTCCGATAATGGCACAACCGACATTTTTAACAGTGTTCTTAAATAAATCCTTATCAGCTGCAGTGTTATAATTCGGAATGGATTCAAGTTTATCTATTGTGCCACCGGTGTGTCCTAATCCGCGACCAGCAATCATTGGCACATAAACATCACAAGCAGCCAAAATCGGAGCTAACATTAAGCTGACTTTATCGCCGACGCCACCGCTGGAGTGCTTGTCAACAATCGGCTTATCAAAACCGTGCCAAGCCAAAACATTACCTGAATCACGCATGGCAAGAGTTAGAGCTACAGTCTCTGCCGCATCAAGTCCGTTCAAGAAAATGGCCATAGTCATGGCAGCGACTTGTGAGTCAACCACTTCCCCGAGACCGATTCCGGCAATAAATTCATGGATTTGCGTTGCCGATAAGGTTTGTTTGTTACGTTTACAGCGAATAATTTCGGATACCAACATATACTAATCCTCTTCTAAAAATCGACTGATTAAAAAACTCATAGTTTCAATCGATTCGGCTACCGTAATCATAACGTCTTCATGATTTTGCGGAATATCGGTTAAGCCTGTGCCATAATTGGAAATGGATGAAATACCGATAACTTTAATGCCTTGTTGAACGGCGGCCAAAACTTCCGGAACGGTGGACATACCGACGGCATCAGCGCCGAATTGGCGAAACAACTTAACTTCGCTCGGTGTTTCATAATTCGGACCAAGCACCATAATATACACGCCTTCATACAGTTTGATGTTATTGCGAGAAGCAATGTTTTGCATTTTTTTGCGTAAATCAACATCATAAGCCGCACTCATATCCACAAAACTCGGAATTGCCGAAAATCCGATTAACGGATTGCGACCGGAAAAATTGATATGGTCTTTAATCAACATTAAACTGCCCGGTGGCATATTCTCATCAAGTGAACCGGCAGCATTTGTGATGAGCATTTGTTGAATACCCAGCTTTTTCAGCATGGCGACGATTTCGGCAATAATATTCGGTGCCAAACCCTCGTATAAATGAAAACGACCTTGCAAAAATAACACATTGTGCTTGCTTATTCTGCCGGCATAAAAACAACCTTTATGCCCAATTACCGTGGTTTGCGGAAAATTCGGCACATCTTTATACGGAATAACAATTGGGTCTTCAATTTCTGCAGTTAACAAGCCCAAACCTGAGCCGAGAATAATAGCGGTATCCGGCACAAAGCCGTTTAACTGCTGTTGCATATATTCAAAGGCACCTTCAAGCATGATTAATATCCTTAGCTTTGAAATTTTGCGGCAATAATTCTGCCAAAGTGTGTGTTTTGACAATGTCGGTTACATTGGCACTGTATATAAAAGTATCTGCGTTACCAAACTCGGCAATTTTTTGCAGACAGTTACCGCATGGTAAAATACACTCTGTATCCGCCAGAATTAAAATAGCTTGAATATGCCGATATCCATTGGCAACCATGTTGGCAATGGCTCCGGCTTCGGCACAGGTGCCGCAAGGATAAGCAGCGTTTTCAACATTACAGCCGGCAAAAATTTGTCCTTCAACAGTTAAAACTGCGGCACCGACAGTAAAGCCCGAATAAGGTGCATAAGCATTTTTACGCGCTTGAAAAGCGGTGGTGAAAAGTTGTTTTTGAACAGGTGTCATCAACGATTCTCCGATAACGAAATAATTTACTTCATTGTAAACAGAGCCAGCATTAAAAGTCAAGTTCTGTCTTTATTTGCACGCAATAAAAAAACACGACATCATTGAAATGTCGTGCTTTTAACAAAGTAAGGCAATTTACAGTGCCTCAAGTTCTTTTGCAATTTGCTGTAAGTCAGCTTTTTCCTCGGCAGTAGCATTGTTATTAACCCAACGGCCGTTAATAAAAGCATAGACTTTTTCCAGCAAGGCATCACGCTTGGCGGCATTAAAGTTAGTTTTCAATTCAGCCAAACCAAGGGAAAACATCCACAGACGAAACGCCGTCTCACCGGTGGCATTAAGATACTTCTCTTTCATAAGCAATACGCATTAGAGGTTAATAAAAATAGTCAAAATAGCTGTTATCAAGTTGAAGATAACAGCTATTTTCAATTTTGTCAATACATTACTATAGACGATAATCAGAGGCCTTTCTGTTATATTGGTCCTTCAAGTTAGGATTTATTTCGTGTAACAATAACATATTTTCCAGTGCTTCGTAATGCGGATTAGACTGTTTGGCCAAACGAATCAATAATGTTTCGCCGTTAATGTTTTGTGAATTAATATTCAATCCGGCGCTTGTAAACAAAATAACGAATTTTTCAACTTGTTCCACCAATTCTTGAGTAGGCATATCTTTATTTTTTTCTACGCTATCGGCCAACTGTAAAATCATGTTGTTACCGTCATAATCAGTTTTTTGAAAGTCAACTTTTGCAGTTAAGGCATATTCCGCCAAATCAGCATTCAAATTGAATAAAGCATGTTCCAAAAGATTTTTCTGCTCGGAATCAATATAATCCAGCTTAGCCCCATAGGCTAATAAGTCTTCCAAAATTCCGCTTTGTGCGGAGGTTAAGTTTGTCAGATACACTTTATCATTGATAACCATATTGGTATCAGCATTATTTTGCAATAACGCGCGAACAATCGGTTCATTGTTTTGAGCAATTGCTAAAGCCAATGCTGTTTGCCCATTGGCATCCAGAGCATCAATTTCTAACCCTTTAACAGCCACGGCCGACAGATAATCTTTATCATATTTATTACGAATAATATAATGCAACAAAGAATCTTTTTGTTCATTACGGCTATTGACATCAGCACCATGAGCAATCAGTTTTTGGAAGATCATTAAATTACGATTCTTCAATGCCTCCCACACATATTTATCATCAATTTTCTTCACATGATTTAAAGCAATATCTACTAATTCCGGTTCAATATCTGCCGTTAAGATAAAGTGCAAAGGGACTTCATTACGACTATCCGGTTGGTTTAAATCAATTTTTTCGAATACATCATCAAGTAAATCAGCGCGTTCCTGTAAAACCAAAACCATCCATAACGGCTTGTCTATTTTAGGAAGATAGCCTGTATAATCAGAATTATGCGCTAAAATTTGAGATTCGATTTCTTCTGGTACCTGATGTTGCAACACATAAGTTAAAGCACTTTCCTGTTCGGAATTGGTTAAATTAACATCAGCACCGTTTTGCAGTAAAGTAGTTACCATTTCATAATCTTGCGCCACCAATGCTTTCATTATTAAAGTTTGACCGACTTTATTGAGGGCGTTTACATTGGCACCGTTTTGTAAAATCATGTGCAAAATAGGTTTCGGAATTTGGTGTGTGTAAGCATAGTCAAGCAAACTGTCGCCATTTGGTGATTGAGTGCTTAAATCGGCGTTAAATTCCAAAAACAGGTTGATTAGGTCGGTATTTTGCTGTTTAATAGCCAGTAAAAAGGCGGAATTTCCTTGCTTATCTTTGGAGTTTACATCAGCACCGGCCATCAACAAATCGCGAATAACCGGTTCCGGCATCTGTTCCTTTAAAGCCACAAGCAATACATTATTGCCCTGTTGATCACACGCATTTATATCGGCTCCTGCTTTAATTAAAGCCTGAATAATCGGTAATTGAACTTTTTCTTTAACAGCCGTCAACAGAATGGTATTACCGTTGGCATCCTTCTTCTTTACATCCGCATGTTGTAACAGTAAATATTTTACCATATCTGAATTATTGAGACGAACTGCTTCTTGTAATGCCGTGGTGCCGCGCGGATTAACTGCTTCAACCACCTCTTTCGAGGTAGCAAATTTTTGTATAATTTCAGTCGGTGCAGAAATATTAACGGCATAACTTAACGGATTTAGGCCGAAATATAAACTGCGATTTTGTTCCATAAATTGTGTCGGATTAATTTTTTGATACGTTTCCATATCGGCCATATCGGAAGCCAACATAGTCATTTGTTTTTCCAGTTCATTCAATATGTCCGTTTTACCGGTATTCAGGCCCAACCATAAAATGGTATACCACATATTGCGACGTTCGGCATATTCATTTAAGCGATTGTTTTTATAGGCCACAAAAACATCATTGATGCGTGGCGTGTGTGCAATGTTTGTTTGCGCCATTTCCACATCATCCATAAAATAACTGACCTGTTCTAATTCCCCGTCGGCTCCGAAAATGCGGGAAATACCGTCTTTTTTATCATTTCTGTAATTTTCAATCAGTTTTTGCGTGCATTTACAGTTCGGATCTTGTGGAGTGCGATTATACGTTTCGATATTTTCAATGGCGCCATTATCAATCCATTCGGCATGTACGCCGTTTTTCTTATCGTTCAAATAAGTGGTGCGTGTGGCAATACGTGTGGTTGGTGAAAAACTTTTGCCAACACCGGATTTCATGTCATCAACATAAGGAATAATGGTAATACCGCCATCTTCGGCATAAATACGATGAGGCCCGTTGCGTTTGCCGTTTTTATAAGTAATTTCATCAGTTAAATATTTGCTATTATATTTTTTTGTAACACCGTTAAGTTGACCATTAACGTAATTATTTTCTTCCACAAGCATATTATTTTGAATAATGCGTTCAATACCGTTTTTGACGCCATTTTCATAATGTTCTATTCTGGTTAAATTACCATTGCGGTCAAAATAATTGGTTTCGCCGTTAAGTTTACCGTTTTCATAAAAACTGCGTTGTTGCGGTTTGCCGTTGTTGTAAAATAGAATAAACTCGCCGTCTAAGACATTATTTTTATAAGTTTTTTTATATTGAGGCTGACTGTTTTCATAAAACATAATTTCTTCGCCGTTTTTCATGCCCTTACGATACGTAATTTCTAACTCTAACTTACCGTCTTCATAGTGTGATGTGGCCACCCCGTGTTTCAATCCGTTACGATAAAAATATGTTATTTGACGGCCTTCGCTATCCGGTATCACAACAGCGCCGGAAAAGATTTGCCCGTCAGTGATATAAGCAATTTCATGGCCGTTATCGGTTTTAAATTGTATTTCATCCGCATTATGAACCACAACACTTTCCGCCCAAACCGGCATAGAAAGCATAGTTGAAGTCAGTAAGCAAAAAACAAATTTAGAACCAAACATAGGTGCCTCTCCTTAAAAATTATTTTTTTCAAACTTAGCACGAGCAACCTTAAAAATCAATTAATGTAATTTTTGAGACAAGGTATTTAAAAAAGAGAAAGCTCAGGGGATTTCACAATCGCCTGAGCCCGAAATGTTTAATTTTTTTCACACAATCAGTCCAAGGGGTGTGCAACCGCTCGAACCTCGTTAACTTATTGTTTTACCTTTTCAGTATGACCGGCACAAGGTGTTTCACAACCGCTTGAACCGATAATTATAAAAAAGATTTGATGATTTATATTGTTATTTATGTGGCTTAATAATTCAAATGCTAATTATAGAAAAATCAATTACTTTTATAAAAGAGTGAGTCTAAAAGTCAAGTAAAAAATATTGACAAAAGAAAGTAAGTGTGGCAGAATAAATCTGATTTTCTTTATTATTAACTTAAATTGTATTGTATGGTATTATTAGGAATAGTTGGGGCACAAAGCCCTATGGGCAAATTGGTGCTCGAGCTGTTACAACAGCACACGGAAAATTACAAGGTCATATTCACGGTTGATCGCAGTTACAAAGCATCGCACAATAAATCTGAATATGCCGATTTGGAAGACGCTTTGTTGTCTCAGACTCCGACTATGGTGCTTGATTTCGGCGAGCCTAAGACGGCTTTTGAACGCACCAAGATTTACCGGTATTACTTTGTGCCGGCCGTTATGTATGCGCCTGCCTTTACCAGAGATCAGTTGTCGCAATTGAGGGCCGTTCGTTCAGGTTCGCAACGTTCGATTCCGTCGCTGATTATAGAAAACGAATTGTCGCTCAGTCATGTATTGCTCCGAGAACAACTGATACAAACACTGCGTGTTTTTGCTTCTCAGGTAATGTTTGTTAAGATTTATCTGAAGGAAACGACAGATAACTATTTGGAACGCTATCTGCCGCTGTTGGAGCAAATCAATCGCGAGCTTAGAGTCAAAGAAAAGCCCGTCAAACATATTAAGTACCGCGGTAACCAAGTTGAGTACGGCAGAGCCTATGTATATTTATTGTCGTCGAGAGAGGACCAAACTTCTGTTCAAGAAGAAATGAAAGTAGAAGTTTGCTTGGATCGAGGATTGGATGTTGTTCCGTTAACATACCAGTTTCCTAATCATCGGATGACAGTTTGGCAAGGGCTTGACCGGCTTTTGACGCATTTGATAACCCGCTTATCAATTGTCAACGGTGAACTTGATGTGGATGTGTTGGCACAGATAGTGCGTCAATCTTATTAACAAAATATGTGGTGAAAACGCCGCATCTTCAATAAAAAATCCCCTTTGTAGCAGATACAAAAGGGATTTTTTTATTGTTAATTCCGAGCTTATGTTAGTCAGCTGTGGTCACATTGCGTTTACCGCCAAGTGATTCTTTAATGAACTCTAATTGTTCCATAACCATGGCATTGTCTTTATATTTTTCAAACGCTGCATTCACACGCTCTTCAAATGTACCTTCTTTGCCCTTAAATACAAACATAAAGGCGCGAGTGCAAGCCTTAATGGTTGATTCATCAATGCCGCTACGCTTTAAGCCGATAACATTTAGGCCGCGCAAACGTGCCGGCATACCATTGGCAATACCGAACGGAATAATATCGCGAGCCACACCGGAAACGCCGCCGACCATAGCTTTGCGTCCGATATGAACGAATTGATGCACGGCGCAGTTACCGCCTAAAATCACACCGTCACCCAAATGTACGTGTCCGCCGATAACGGCGTTGTTGGTCATAATGACGCCGTTGCCGATTACGCAGTCGTGTGCAATGTGTGAGTTAATCATAAACATACCGTCGTCACCGACCACGGTGGTAAAGTGTTCTTTCGGCGTGCCCGAATGCATTGTCACGTTCTCACGAATGATATTATTTTTACCGATAATCAATTTAGCTTCCGGCTGAAATTCATTACCATGATCTTGCGGTCCGCAACCTAAGCGTGCCCCCGGAAATACGATCGTACCTTCGCCAATGGTGGTGTTACCAAAAACGGTTACTTGACCTAAAAGTTTGACATTTTCACCGATTTTAGCTTGTGAGCTAATCCAACACATTGGGCCGATTTCGGCAGTTGCGGCGATTTGCGCGCCATCTTCAATAATTGCACTTGGATGAATTTTTGCCATGAGATAATCCTTTCATAATTGATTTCGTTTTTATTCAGCATAAAGATTTACGTATTTGCGTGCAACACACAAAACGTTACAATTTGTTTCAGACAAAGCAAATTTAAAACACTAATCGACTGAGAAGACCGCCGGTAACACCACAAGCATATAAAAGCGCCAAAATGTATAAGTTTTGCTTTAAGTGTCGGTTAACGCGGAACAAAATTAAAAGCCCAACACCGGCATTAACCAAGCTGCCGCTGAGCAATGTGCTGACGTTGATGCAATTTTCCAAATATAATTGCGTAAGAATGACAGAGGCTGAGCAATTCGGCAACAAACCGAACACCCCACTAATCAATTCACTTAAAATCGGTGTTTGCAAATAGATGGATAGGCGAGAAGGGTGAACAAAAGCAAAAACAGCATTTAAAATCAAAGTAATGATAAATATAAATAAAGCAATACGTAAGGAGTGATGTAGTGCCGGTCGCCAAATACCTTCTTCGCAATGACAATTTTCATTGGCGCACAGCTCTTCCATATTAAACGCCGGCTGTGGGGTATATTTGCGCCACACAAAATCTATAATGTAGCCGAAAATCAGTCC
>JAZNQW010000172.1:0-5032 GCA_045590435.1 Alphaproteobacteria bacterium
TAAAACAGAAAAACCTAAATCTTTGAAACAACTGAATAAACTATATACAACCTTATTATTCATTGTGCCGCCGAACAGTGGATCCGGATGTAAAATTAAAGCCACCGGTGCATTCACACGTTCACTTTTATGATATCTGCCTTCAATTCGGCCGGCATGGCCGTTAAACAATACTTCTGCCATATTTTTCTCTCGTTATACTTATATTAATATATTTCAAATATTCTCATCTAAAATATTAACTTTTAGGAATATAACATACAATGAATTCAAATTACAAGACAATTTTGCAAGACATTCAGGCGGTCATCGATCGAGATCCCGCTACTCGTAGCAAAACCGAAGCTGTTATATGCTCATCTGGATTACACGCTATTATCATATACCGCGGCACTCATTGGCTTTGGCAACACGGCTGGCATTTAGTTGCGCGCATTATTTCGCAAATAGCGCGTTTTTTAACCGGTGTCGAAATTCATCCGGCCGCCAAAATCGGTTCCGGATTTATGATAGATCACGGTATGGGAGTTGTAATTGGAGAAACAACTGAAATCGGCAACAACGTTACCCTTTACCATGATGTTACCCTCGGCGGGCGCAAATTATTTGATGAAAACGGAAACAAATTGGAAAAACGCCATCCGACCCTCGGAAATAATGTAACAGTCGGATCAGGAGCACAAATTCTGGGACCGATTCATATCGGCGACAATGTTAAAATCGGCTCAAATGCCATTGTGATTAAAGACATTCCCGCTGACTGCACGGTTGTTAATACGCCGGCCTACATTGTCAAAAAATCTACCGTCAACGGCCCTGTTTTTTGCGCCTACGGCATAGAACCGGAAAACAACACACCGAAAAAATAATTATTTTCAGTGACAAACCCTAAATCATGTGTTATGCTCAATTAGGTAAAGGAGGCGCAATGCAAATTCTGCGATTTTTGGCGTTTTGTTTCATAATATGCGGCCATATAAAACCGTCATATGCAGATGGTTTGGCGGCTAATCCGTGGGGAAAACCAAATGAGGATATTGAGGAAACATCTGACACGCCAACCGCCACTCTTAAAGCAAATCCGTGGAAAGATCAACACATGTCACATTTAGTGCGTTACAACAATGCCAACCCTGCCGAATCTGACAAACAACCCGCACCGCAAAATCAACAGATTAATATTGTCCGTTCCGCTGCAAGCGGTGGTATGAAACATCTGAAATCCCCGATTCAAATTACCACACGCTCGGAACTGAACGGCGGTTACACTTCACCGCAAACAAAAGGCAGAGAAGGATTTTCATCCATGCTGGATGATTTATTGCCATCAGACAAACCTCAAATTTCAACACCATCATTTTCAGGCGGTAATAATGCAATGAACTTTGATTTGCCTGAATTACCTGATTTTGATAAAATTAAACGTGACAGTACTCGAAAATTCAATAACGCCACAGCCCCTATTCGAAAAATGGGGCGCGACGCAAAAGACTTTTTAGAAAAAGGCAGTGGTGTAAAACTAAATGAAGTATTTAAATAAGGAGAAAAAATATGCGTTTCATTCTTGCTCTTGCAATTCTGTTATATTCCGTCAACGTCAGTGCCGGTGAAATTCGCCGTTTAACCCCTCAAGACACCGTTGGGACCAAAAATGCGGAGAACTCAATAGAGAAAATTGACCTTTTGAATGTACCGTCGCCGGAATCTATTGTAGCTGCACAAAATGTAGAAAATGCTCAGTTAGAATATATGATGCAACATTATTCAACCGAACAGATGGCTCAATATGCGATTCGCATCAGTCGTGCTCAACGCGCTGCCGCCAAGAAAGCCGGAAAACCTTTGCCGGATAAACTAACCAAAGAACAATTACAAAGTAAAGAGGCTTTACGCGATTATTTGCGCTCTATGTATAGTTTCAAATACTAATCATTACAGTTTCCAGAGTCATAACGCCTTTAATATTTTTATTGACAAGGCTCTGTTTTGTATTATCTATACATGCAAGGAAACAGAATGCAAAAAGACGCCAAATTCAAAATTGAAAGTCCGTTTGAACCCTCCGGTGATCAACCTCAGGCCATTAAAGAGTTATGTGAAGGTGTAGCACGCGGCGAAAGAAATCAGGTATTACTCGGTGTTACCGGTTCTGGCAAAACTTTTACTATGGCCAAAATCATTGAACAATGCCAACGGCCTGCGCTGATTATGGAGCCGAACAAAATTTTGGCAGCGCAACTTTATGCCGAAATGAAAGAATTTTTTCCACACAACAATGTGGAATATTTTGTTTCTTATTATGATTATTACCAACCGGAAGCCTATATTCCGAAAACCGACACCTATATAGAAAAGGATTCGGCCATCAACGAGCAAATTGACCGCATGCGCCACGGAGCAACGCGTAATGTTCTGGAAGAACGCGACGTGATTATTGTAGCGTCGGTTTCGTGCATTTATGGTCTGGGCAGTATGGAATCATATTCGTCCATGGTTTTTCCGCTCAAAGTCGGTGATACAATTGATTTGCACGAAATAAATCGCCATCTAACCGATTTACTTTATGAACGTTGCTCAGTTAACTTTGTGCGTTCCACTTTTCGCGTTAACGGCGACACGATTGATATTTTTCCGGCACACTACGAAGACCGTGCATGGCGTATTAGCCTGTTTGGTGATGAAATAGAGGAAATATACGAATTTGATGCTCTAACAGGCAAAAAAACGCGCCAACTTGAAGATATTATCGTATATCCGGCCAACCACTATGTGACGCCACGGCCGGCGCTATCGCAGGCCATGACGCATATTAAGGAAGATTTGGATATTCGCCTTAAGGAGTTTAATGCAGAAAATAAGCTGTTGGAAGCGCAACGCCTAGAACAACGCACGCGCTTTGATTTGGAGATGATGGATACTACCGGCCACTGCAAGGGCATTGAGAATTATTCGCGCTATTTAACCGGACGAAACCCAGGCGAACCGCCACCAACTCTGTTTGAATATTTTCCGAAAAATGCACTGTTATTTATAGACGAAAGCCACATTGCCGTGCCACAAATCGGTGCCATGTATCGCGGTGACCGTAATCGCAAAACCACGTTGTCGGAATACGGTTTTCGCTTGCCATCCTGCTTAGATAATCGGCCGCTCAAATTTGAAGAATGGGACGCCATGCGACCTCAAACCATTTTTGTTTCGGCTACACCGGGAGACTGGGAGTTAGAACAGAGCAAAGGTGTATTCTCCGAACAGGTTATTCGCCCGACAGGTTTGACCGATCCGCTGTGTATTGTGCGACCGGTGGAAAATCAAATTGACGATTTGATGGAGGAATGTCGCAAAACAGCGCTCAAAGGCGAGCGTGTGTTAGTAACAACGTTAACAAAAAAAATGGCCGAGGATTTGACCGAATATTTCAAAGATAACGGTATAAAAGTGCGTTATATGCATTCGGATATCGACACGTTGGAGCGTATTGAAATCGTGCGTGATTTGCGGCTTGGCAAGTTTGATGTTCTGGTTGGAATTAACCTGTTGCGCGAAGGTTTGGATATCCCGGAATGTTCACTGGTGGCAATTTTAGATGCCGACAAAGAGGGATTTCTGCGTTCCACCCGATCGCTGATACAAACCATCGGCCGTGCCGCACGTAATGCCGATGGACGCGTGATTTTATACGCTGATAAGCTCACCGATTCGATTAAAACTGCGCTTGATGAAACTAACCGCCGCCGTCATAAGCAGACTGAATATAATATTGCGCATGGCATTACGCCGCAGACGATTAAAAAGAGCATTTCTTCAACCCTAAAAGCTATGACCGAAACCGACTTTATCAAGGACGACACACAAGACGTGGAAAAGGTTAAAAACATTGATAAGAAGATTAAAGAGCTGAACAAACTGATGAAAGAAGCGGCACAGAATTTAGAATTTGAACAGGCTATGATATATCGCGACCAACTCAAAGAACTTGAGATATTGGCACTGAGAAATACATAGACCCTACAAAAAAATGCGGCAGTTTTTACTTGCCGCATTTTTCACATTATTTATGAATAATTATTTCTCGACTTCAACATCACCCAACGAGAAATACGCAAAAGGTTCTTCTGATGGAATGTTTAACTTCATCCGCGTCATTGGCTCAATATCTTTGGCTTCAACACCGCCCGAATAAACAACCTCACCGGCTTCATTATGGAAATTAACCGGAATCCGCATTGATTTAACCGCATTATTCGAGGTATTTTCTAACAAACCACAAGCTGCCTGATCACATTTACGCATATCGTGAATTTTTAATCCGTCTTGATTATACGTATTCACCTCTTTCTTTGCTACTGTGGTTACAGTTGGCTTTTCCACTGTATCACTACCACATGAAGGACTGATAATATACAAGCCCAAAATAGCCACAACAACCACCAAAGTCATTGGAATTTGCTTACCTTTAACAGTGACATATTTCCCTTTCAAGTGGTTGTCATAAGTAATTTTACCTAAATTAATTACTTCTTTGGCAGCCGGTCCGTATTGCTTTTCTTTTGCCAAAGCAAAAACTTTCTTAGCACTATCCAAAACGGTAGGCGTTGCCGGAGAAACTTCATCAATATCACTCATTTTTTTAATCCTTATATTAAAACGTTTTTTTTAGTATACTGCCAAATAATTGATAATTTGTAAACAAAGAAAATTATTTATGCAGATTTATGCATAATCCTAATCAAACAACGGAACACCACGTGCCAAACGAATGCGTTGCGATTCGATTGTTGTAGCTAAATTCAGTTTACCGCTTTTCACAATACCGCGTACTTGGTCACCTTTACTGGCATCAGGATTGGCAAAAACATATTCCAAAACCGCGCGTTTCGGCACACCGACCAATTTTTGGTGCAATACCGCCAAAATACCGTTTCCCACCAAATCATAAGCCATTTCTTCAGAAATGCCGGTTGCTGCCGCATACTTTACAATAGACTGAATGGCATCAGTCACCGTGCTGGCGTGGATGGTGGAAAGCACT
>JAZNQW010000173.1:0-12538 GCA_045590435.1 Alphaproteobacteria bacterium
GACATGAACGAACTTGAGCGCGTGGTTAACAACTTTACTCGTCAGGCAATGGGACTGCCGCAGATTATGTTGGCATATTCAACCTATAATGCGCAAACCCCGCATGCCTATATTGAGATTGATCGTGAAAAGGCCGAATCGCTCGGTGTGCCGATCGGAGCTATTTATTCGTCGTTGCAAACCTATGTCGGTTCCAGCTATATCAGCGATATCAACATCGGCACGCAAGTCAACAAAGTTAAATTGCAGGCAGATTGGAAGTATCGCAAAGACTTAAGCAGTCTTGATAAAATTTATGTTCACAGCAATAAAGGCGTCATGGTGCCGCTCGGCAGTTTGATTCGCATCAAAACCGTATTGTTGCCGCGCGGTATTCAGCGCTATAACCAATACCCGAGTGCCACCGTCAATGCCTTATCAAATTCCGGATACAGTACCGGCGAAGCCATGCAGGCGTTGGAAGATTTGGCCAATAAAATCTTGCCGCGCGGTTATACTTATGCGTGGTCCGGTGCCAGTTTGCAAGAAAAAAATAACCAAGGACAAATTTATTATATTATCTGCTTTGCCATTTTGTTTGCTTATTTATTCATGGTGGCTCAATACGAAAGCTGGATGATTCCGCTCTCGGTTATGTTATCGGTTACGGCAGCCATGCTCGGCGCTTTAATCGGCTTATTTGCCTTGCGTATGTCGCTCAGCATTTATGCACAACTCGGCTTGGTCTTGCTCGTCGGTTTAGCGGCCAAAAACGCTATTTTGATTGTTGAGTTTGCCAACGAAGCACATCATGGCGGTGCGCCGATTTTAAAAGCCGCATTATACGGCACCAAAGAGCGTTTCCGTGCGGTTTTGATGACGGCTATGACATTTATTTTGGGTGTGGCACCTTTGGTATGGGCAAGCGGCGCTTCGGCGGGAAGCCGAATTTCCGTCGGTGTTCCGGTATTTACCGGTATGATTATCGGCACAATGGCCGGTTTAATTCTGATACCGTTGATGTATATTTTGATTCAAACAATTACGGATTACAAAGCAAAAAATGCCGATCAAAAACATCAGAATTAAATGTGCAAAAATTGTGCAAACCATCATTGAGGACAAAGTCTTTTTCAGCGAGTTAAAGGCGCATACAAATGAAAAAGACTTGCCTTTTATTAATATGGCGGTGCTTTCAACGTTGCGAAATTGGGCGGGATTGAATGCGTTGTTAGACTCGTTTTTGAGTAAAAAAATTCCCAACAAGCACCGAATGGCTCGTTATTTATTATTGTTGGCTTTAACCGAATTGTTATTGATGGAAACGGCACCATATGCCGTTATTAACGAAACCGTAAAAAGCATTCGGCAAACAACAGACCAATTTTTGGCGCGGCTTGGAAATGCCGTATTACGGCAAGTAGCAACGCAGAAAGATTTTTTTCTGCAGAAATTAAATAGCGAATCGCATTTACCAAAGTCTTTCATGGCCGTTTTAGAGGGATACGACGCAACAACGGTAAAACAAATTGATAATTGTGTTTCTTTATTGCCGGCATTGGATTTGAGTGTTAAAGAGAATCCACGGCTTTGGGCGGAAAAACTTGGGGCAGATTTGTTACCGAGCGGCAGTTTGCGTTTGCCGGCAACGACAAGCATTCCGAAGTTAAAAGGATATGCCGACGGCGCATGGTGGGTGCAAGATGCCGCCGCCTCTTTACCGGTTTTAGTCGTGGGAAATGTGAGTGACATGAAGGTTGCCGATTTGTGTGCGGCACCGGGGGGAAAAACCGCGCAATTAGCCGCTCGAGGTGCAAAAGTAACCGCTATTGATATTTCTGCCGCACGGTTAGAAACTTTACAACAAAATATGCAGCGAATCGGATTTGATACTGTTCAAACCGTTTGTGCCGATGCGGTTGATTTTTTACAAAATACAAGTGAAAAATTTGATGCTTTGCTTTTAGATGCTCCGTGTTCAGCAACCGGAACTTTTCGTCGACATCCGGAAGTTTTACACATTAAAAGCACTGAAGATGTGCAGATGCAAACCCTATTACAGCGGCAAATTCTTGACCGTTGCGCCTCAGCCTTAAAGGTTGGCGGCATATTGGTTTACAGTGTTTGTTCCATTGCCTTGGCTGAAGGCGAAAAACAAGTGCAAAACTTCTTAGCACAAAATAAACATTTTAAACTTGTCCCCATTCAACAAGAAGATATCGCTCCGTTCGGTTCTTGGCATGAAAACATGATTACGCCGGAAGGATATGTTCGCACGTTGCCGTTTTACGGCGGTGGCATAGATTCTTTTTTTATTTGTAAAATGCAAAGAATAATTTAATACTTTTCCGTTATAATCTGCCTTAATCAAATAAGGAGATAATTATGACTTCTGCTTTTATTATATTTTTAGCCTCGTGGATTTTGGGGTTTGTGGCTATGTTTGCGATTTATTCGCCGTTGGCAAACAAATATGTTCAAACTCTGCAATTTAAGCCTTATATGCTACCGATGCCTTATTTATGGCTGTTTGCCGCTATCGGCTCGGTAGGCGCCTACTTCTTGGCAGGGGATCAAGACTTTGTTGAGCCGCTTAATTTGTTGCGCCTTTGCCTACCGTTGATTCTGGCTGCAGCGATTTATTTGATGTCTCTTGTGGGCGGAAAGTGGTTATTTTCGATAATGGTAACATGTTGTGTGGCGGCAGTTGTTTATATTCAACCGATCGGATTGGGGTCTTCCTTTCCAAATTTACCGACCGGACTTGTGCGCGGCTTGCTGATTGCATTCGGTGTGTTTTTCTGCTTATTTTACTACATTATGAACAGCACCTTGCAAGCATTAATTGTGCCCACGGTAACAACGCTTTTCGGTTTATGTATATTAAGCGCACTCGGTGCGGCGCCTCTTTATACCGCTTTATGCGCGGCTGTAATGATGGGATCATTGTTGGCTTACTTAAGCATTAACTTTCACGGTGCCAAAATAGATATGGATAACGGCGCTTGCACGACGTTAGCTTTTTTGGTTTTCAGTATGTTGGTTATGCACGTGGGTGAATATTGTTTTTCCGCCTGTTTGATTTTTACCAGTGTGTTTTGGGCGGAGTTATTTTTTGCATTGTGGCACCGTTATGTTGTAACGCGTGCCGGTGTGTTGCAGGAAAATACAAACTTTTATTCGGCCGGCACTAAATATTCTTTCCATGTTTTGGCTTTGAATATTCTGAAAATTTGCACAGTAAATTTGTTTTTAGGCTGGTTTCAATTGTTTTCCGTTAATCAATATTCTTTATTTGTGGTGGCATTGATTATTGTTTTATGGCTGAATTGCGCACTTGGCAAGCAATATGCCGAGCCGCAAACATTAAAAGAAATTAACCACGAATTTGTGAAAAATCTGAAGCAAAATTTTCAGGAAGCTAAGGATTTGATTAAACAAACACAACATCATAAGGATTAATTTTGATGCCGTTACCGCCTCTTTTCAAGCCCGCTTTAACTGATTTGAAAACGTTGGAAGGTCTGTTCCGCGTAACGGTTGTTGCGTTTGAAGATAAGTGCAGTTTGAATTGCGGTTGGCGATTTGCCGAGTTATTGCAACGTAATCGCTTATTTGATGTTTATTTCTTTAATGAACCGCTTGCGAAAAGTTTTTTAAATTTACAAAGCCGCAATTTCTTTGATTTTATTAATCAAGGCAACAATATCTTACAAACCACGCGCGCCGATATTGTAATTTGGGGATATGAAGAAGAAGGGAAAATTCGCCTTAATTTCCAAACTAAAAATCAATATACCACACCGAATGATTTATCTTTTTCGCTGTTAGATAGCTTGTTTGTTCCGCTGAGTTATTTTGCCAGCCCAGAAAACTTTTCCGAATCGCTGTTGTTGCTTATTTTCGGCATTATTACCGCAGCAATTGTTCCGGTAACAAATGATCAAAAATTGCATCAGCCGAAAATCCTGCAGGAACTGATTGAAACTTTGTCGGCAGATACCCGACCGAAAGATTTTTCACGCGAATTCATGCCTTATATTATGAATATGCTCGGCAAAATTTATTTAAATAGCGCAGCAACAGCCGGTTTAACAACCCGAGATATTAAAATTATTGATACCTTATTTAATGAGGCTTTACAAAGCCGGCAATATATGCGATTGCCTATTTACTACGGTTGCATTTACAACAATCTGGGGCAACTGTATGAAACCGCTTACCAATCTGATTTACCTAATAAATTTGAATATTTGAAAAAAGCGTTGGCACATTATCAGGAAGCGCGGAAATATTTGAACCGAAACTATCCGTACGACTACGGATTGATTTCGTATCATCTGGCCGGCCTCAACCATCAATATTGGAAACACACTCTGGATATGCAGGCGTTGCGTGATGCCGTTGCGCAGTTGCGTGAAACTGAAAAAGTTTACTCTTTAGCGCAGTTTCCGCAGTCGTGGTGCCACATTGAAGGCCAACTCGGATACTACTTGGCTTCGCTGGGACTAACCACACACAGTGATACCATTATGCAATTGGCCATTGATTGTTACCGTAACCAACAAAAGATTTATGAGCAAACGACGTATCCGTTGGAATGGGCGCAAATTCAGGAAAAAATCGGCAAAATTTATTATTTGCTCGGCAAGCATGATGAAGATGAAAAGTTTATGTTGGAGGCCCGCAATTATTTTAATTCTGCCATTAAAATTTATGAACAACTTAATGCTAAGGCGGCGCTTCATTCTGCTAAAACGTTATTAGCTAAAATTAACGACTATTTGAGTTGATGACAGATTAGGGCTCTCTTCTTTCATATAATTTTTTTTGCACCAAGCGATATTTTTGATCAAAGTCGGCATTTAATTTGTGGCGCTGTAAGATTTGTTTTTGTTCTGTTGTAAGTGGCAATAATTTCTCCATCAGCGCAAAGAATTTACCTTCACGTTCGCGACCGGAAGCACAATAATAACGAACATTTTCATCATCTAAAATTTGATTAATATTATATGTTGAATCATGAATAAAAAGCACGTTATGGAGAGTGTAAACATCCGGTAAATTCCAATAATATGATAAGCGCGGATGATATATACCGCAGTTAAACCCTAATCTTTGCTGTTGCGGCACATTGTGACGGTCCAAATACACGAAAGGATATTCGGCAAATACTTTTTCATGTAAAACGGCATAATTAAACCCTATATGCAAAAACACCAAACCCAACAGCACATAATAAACTTCCTTATGATGACACCACATCTTATATATAAACGGCGCCATTATCATGGACGCGGCGGCGAAGAACATTATATAATATTGACTGAAGATAGACACCCAAAAAATGCGTTGCAACAGCTCGCTGAGGCAAAGCAAAATTAACGACAGCATATAGATGTTTTTGCGGCAAGCGGTCTGCCAATAATAGATGATTGCCGCAATGGTGATGAATATAATATCCGAAAACAGCAGAAGATATTTGCTTTGTGAAACCTGCTGCAAAAAAACGCTCATTTGGCTGTTAAAGCGCCAATTTGTTTCATAATATGTATCCCATATACCGTTATAATATAACAGACCAACGAAAATGCTTAACAAAATAATCGGCAACACTGATGCACACAAAAAATCTGTTATTTTCCGCTTATGATGATATAGAAACCATGCCGTCGGGAACACTAGCGGCAAAACAAAAAGAGCCGTGGTTTGTATGAGTAAAAAGGCAATTGTCCATGCGGTGCCGCATACATATAAGTTTCCACGTTTTTGATAGCGGAAATACAAAAACAAGTGATATAAGCCCATAAAATAAAATAGGCGCATATATACATCCGGCTTAATGTTGATAATGGAATACCATGCCGGCATAGTAGTGAAATACAGCACTATGGCCAGAAGCGCCACGGTTTTTCCTCCAATAAATTTTTTTGTTATTTGATAGAAATAATAACCGGTCCCCAAAGAAATCAGTAAACTGATAACACGACATATATAAATGCTGATGGTTGTACTGTGCGGCAAAATTTTAATCAGTGGCCACAAAAGATACCATAAAAGCGGGTGGTGATGTTCAAAGAAATCTCTGTAAGGCACATCCCCGAGGCTGATAAAATATGCCGCGCGCAAGTGTTCAATATCGTCCCATACCAGAATTGACGAATACAATAAAGTCCAAATAACGAACAAAAAATTGAGACCTATTACCCCCCATAATGTCCGGATTAATTTTTGATTTTCTGGTACCGGTGTGTGCATTTTTTCTCCTATGTTTGTTTTTATTATACGGGCTCTTTGCCAAAAGGCAATCATTTCTTTTGGCTTATGTTCAGACCGGCAAAATGAGATAGGTTGACATACCGGAACATCAAAAAATTCCGTCGGATTAAAAACCGGCGGAATTTTTATGTCTTCGTTCGATGTTATCAGACGTTGCCGAACGGATTAATGTCTTCTTCGCGTGCCACTTTACGCAAATCAAACCAGTTCAGAATAGCTACCGAAACATAAATTGAAGAATATGTGCCAATAACCACGCCTGCCGTAATCACAAATGCAAAACTGCGCAGTGCATCCCCGCCAAACGCCAACAGAGCTATGGAGGCAAACAACGTGGTTAAGCTGGTTAAAATTGTGCGTGAGAAAATATCATTAATACTTTTATTCAGCAAATCATATTGCGGCATTTTCTTGTATTTCTGCAGATTTTCTCTAATACGATCATAGGTCACCACCGTATCGTTCACCGAATAACCGGCAAGCGTTAAAATGGCGGCAATCGTTGTCAGACTGAACTCAAAATGCATCATTGAAAGCAATCCAACCGTAATTAAAATATCATGCGATAAGCCGATGAGTGCCCCCAAAGCAAAGCGCCATTCAAAGCGAATCCAAATATATAAACTGATGGCGACGCAAGCAAAAACAGATGCCAAAATACCCGATAGTTTTAATTCTTCGCCCACTTGCGGACCCACCGATTCAATACGCTCAAAGGTGAAATCTTTACCCAAAATTTCTTTGATTTGGTTTACCGCAATGCGTTGGCTTTCTTCATCGGCGTTGTTGGCTTGCGCTCTAATCATCAGCTGTTCATTGCCCTCGCCAACCGATTGCAACGTCAGCTCGTCCAATTTCAACACCGATAAATCTTTACGCACCTGATCGACATCAACCGCACCGGTTTTGCTCTTTACATCAATCAGCACACCGCCGGAAAAGTCAATACCATAGTTAAACCCTTTGAATGTCATGCTAACAATTGAAGCCGCTATCAGCAAAATTGACAAGGCATAGCCCAATTTGCGCAACTTCAAAAAATCAAAGGTTGTATCTTTTATAATCCAACTAAATATCTTCATTTGTCTTTTCCTTTTCTCTTATAACGGCAATTTTGTCGGCTTAAATTTAGCCATCCATGCTTCAACCATTAAGCGGCTGACTGTAACAGATGTGAACATGGAGGTTAAAATACCGATTGTTAAGGTTACGGCAAAACCGCGCACCGGTCCGCTACCAAAATAAAACAGAACAGCGCCGGCAACCAAAGTTGTTAAGTTAGAATCCACAATGGTGCGATAGGCTTCGGTAAAACCAACGGTAATAGCGTCGCGAATCGAACGACCATGATTAACTTCTTCTCTGATGCGTTCAAAAATTAAGATGTTTGCATCAACGGCCATACCTATGGTTAAGATAATACCTGCAATACCAGGCAATGTTAATGTGGTGCCGATAAAACTCATCACACCCAACATAATTGCCAAATTCAAAAACAGTGTAATATCCACCATAGCACCAAACAAACCATACGCCAGAATCATAAACACGATAATTGCCACAAATCCGACAATAGCCGCAATCACACCGTCATGAATGGAATCGGCACCAAGACCTGCGCCAACTGTGCGTTCTTCCATTACTTCAAGCGGTGCCGGCAATGCACCGGAGCGCATCAAAAGTGCCAAATCCCCTGCTGTTTTCGGGGTAAAATGTCCTGTAATGATACCGCTGCCGCCAGTAATCGGCCCATTAATATTCGGGGCCGAAATAACTTCATTATCCAGAACAATAGCCAGTCTTTCATTAACGTGGTTGCTTGTCACTTCGGCAAATTTACGACCGCCGAGCGTATCAAAACGGAAGCTAACCACCGGCTGACCTTGCTCAAACGCCACGCGTGCGTCTGATAAGTTTTCGCCGCCGACAACCGGACGTTTAATAACCACATATTGTTCACCTTCCGAACCGGTCATTATGCGTGATGTTTTGCTGATTTTACCACGACGGGCTTGTGCCAAAGTTGTGCTTTCATCAACCAAATGAAATGACATCTTAGCGGTTTTACCAAGCAAAATTTTTACACTTTCCGGATTTTGAACTCCCGGAAGTTGCACCAAAATACGGTCCGAACCTTGCCCCTGCACAATCGGCTCTTTGGTGCCAAGTTCATCAATAGGACGACGCACAATACCGACCGACTGATCAATAACGCGCGCTTTAAGCTGAGCAATAGCTTGCTCATTATACATAATGGTCACAATACCATTGCCTTCTTCATCCTCAACAGCTTCCAAACCGCTATCCATTTTACGAAAAGCCTCTTTGGCTTTATCGCGAGCAATATAATCAGCAATTTTAACCGTCACGCCGTCTTTTGAAGAGCTTAAATCGGTGTAACGCGTTTTCAAACGGCGCAATTCCTGACGAGCCAAGTCTTCAACGGTGGCCATCTTATCTTTCAAAACCTCGTCCATTTTAACTTGCAAAAGCAAGCTGGAACCGCCTTGCAAATCCAAGCCGAGATTAACCGGTTGCCACCATTTAGGCAATTTCGTTTTATCAGACACCACATTCGGCACGGCAAAAAATACGCCGGCCAAACAAATAGCCACAATTATCAAAATTCTTTGTAGTGATAATTTATACATTATTTCTTTCCTTTATTTTTTATAACAGCTTTACTTTTTGTTTTGGCGACATCAGTCTTTTTTTCTTCTGCCGTCAGCACACCGCTTATTGCCATTCTGTCAAAAACAACATGAACATCCGGTGCTACTTCCAATGAAATTTGCATACCGTTAATTTTGCTTACCGTGCCGTAAATTCCACCGTTTGTTACCACTTTGTCGCCGACTTTCAAAGACTCGACCATGGCATTATGAGCCTGTTCGCGTTTTTTCATCGGTCTTATGAGTAAAAAATAGAAAATCAATAAGATTAAGCCCAACTGCATCAACGTGCCGGCAATAGAATCTCCCTCCATTAAAGCCGGTGCGGCTGCAGCATACGCATCATTTATAAACATTTGTTTCTCCTTTACTGCTATTATGTAGGTATTTTTATACCATAAATGCAAGAGAAAATACAATTTTTTCATGTTATTAACGGCTTTTTCGGGTATTTCTCACCTGAATTTTCGTATACTTCCTTTAATATAATTATTGCCGACAAGAGATTACCGACGGAGTGTCGCAACCGCCAAACAAAAAGTCATTACCCGACCTGATCGGGTAATCTCAGCAAATTAATAAACCATGGACAGTCACAATTTAGTCCGCAAAGAATTGTTGCCAGATATTTATCCGCAACTCAAACAATTAAGCATAGAGCGCGGCTTAAGTCTAGAAGAATTAAGAGATGAAGCGCACATCACACTGAAAACATTACGACGCATAGAATCCGGCAAAGGTCTGCCTTATAGTTGCTTTCGTAAATTCCTGACCTTTTACGGCAAATCCATTCGCATTGTGATAGAATAAATTCCTTATTTTTTCTATTTATGCAATATTTGCAGTTGCAAAAATCTTTATTTATGCTAATGTGCTTCTAATTTACAATTTTTATGGATTTATTAAACGCATACAATTATGGAACATTACATTCAAGGACGTGTGATTTTAGGCCTTTTGTGCCTTGTACATTTGTTTTTAAATTATGCCGCTGCTGTTGGCGCACGCCGCAGTCCTCTCAACAAAAAATTGCTGAACGGCGGAATTTTGACCGAACTTGTTTTGGTGACGGCTTATGTCATTTATGACAACATTCAAACGCCTCCGCATGATGGTTGGGGGTATGCTATTGTCGGCTATCTTTTTGTTTACGGGTTGATTTTTATGACATGGGCGGTGCATTGTATTTATGCCCTGCTTGATAAGAACAAGGTCTATGAAATGACGCCGATTGAAAAAGTAACTTATCGTTATTGGAACGCCGTGTTTTTGCAAGGAACACTCACAGAAGACGGACACAAAATCGAAGTATTTCTACCATGGGAAGATTTTAAGGATTTGGAGCCAAAACATCCGAAAAAACTTTCCGTTAAGTTCAAAGGTGTTCTGCGTGGGCAAAAAATTATCGTTGCTTTGGCCTAATTGCTTTAGCTTAAAATTAACCAACCGCTTTGCAAATTGCAAGGCGGATTTTTTATGGCAAATAAGTGCGCGGATTAACGGCCTTTTTACCGGCCCGCACTTCAAAGTGCAACTGCGGCGTTGTCACACTGCCGGAACTGCCAACGGTGGCAATTTTTTCACCGCGCGCCACTTTCTGACCTTTTTTCACAAACAACCGATCGCAATGCGCATAGGCGGTTATCCAGCCGTCAGAATGCTTCAGCAAAATCAAATTACCAAACCCCTTTAACTCATTACCGGCATAGGCCACCGTACCGGAATCGGCTGCTTTAACCGCGGTGCCGAGTGCCGCTTTAATATTAATGCCGTCATTTTTGCGTCCGCTACCCAAATTACCGAAACCGGAAACAACCGTACCGTTCACCGGCCACATAAATTTGGTTTTGCGTGTTGATGCCGGCGGCACATATACCTCTGCCGGTTGCTGATAAATGCTGTTTTTTGACGATGCTTTTGTCGTTGTTGATGCCGTTGTTTGCGGTTTAGTTGTGTTGCTCACGTTGCTTGATGATGACACCGATGCCGGCAATAACAATTTCTGCCCCGGAGATAAAGAATACGGCGTTTGCAAGTTGTTAACACGGCTTAAACTGGTCACATCCACATTATATTGCCGCGCAATACTGTAAAGACTTTCACCGCGCCGCACAATATGATATTGCTTGGTCGGTAAGCGCAATTTTTGCCCCACATAAAGCGTGTATGGCGGACGCAACCGGTTGGCGTTAATCATATCTTTAATCGGCACATTATAACGGCGTGAAATGCTGTATAGCGTATCTCCTTTATGCACGGTAACCGAGCTTGAGCCCCAGCCGCCGAACCAGTTCATGCCGGCGCACCCGCTCAATAAAAACAACATTAAAAATGTGCCTAAAAATTTTTTCACGCTATAACTCCATTTTGCACTTCAGTCTAGCCGCAAAAGATTTATTTTTGATTAAGGCACGGATAACGCCAATACATTTTCATTGACTTTAGAGCGAATTTTTCCTAAGCTGAGAGCAATAGATTATAATTATAAGTTTAATTTTTAATATTACGATTATGAAGAATTTTTCGCTTTTTTACGGAAAGTATTGGCGCGAAACTGGGTTGTTTGTCGCCACATTGGGATTAATTGCTACGTTTGATGTGTTTCTGGCTCCTTGTCCGACATCTACTCTTTGGCTGTTTATAAATGTCCTTTGCGCAGTATTATTACTGATTATAAGCAGTTTTCTGGTTCCGAGGAATACAGACGACAGTCGATGGGGAATTTTCGGAACTTGTTGGCTTTTGTGTGTCATTTTGATGACCGTGAATGCCATTATCTGGGCATATCATTTGCAGAACACGCAAAGCACGGGAACATTCGTGATTCTTGCCGGTCTGAGCGGTGTACTTATATTTCTGTTTGGTATTGTGTGGCAAACGGCTCTTCGTCATGCTGCCGCCAATACATCTCAAAATCCCGCGCAGCAATTTGATCCTCAAATGGTTTTACGCATTGTACAAGGCACGGATGAAACACATCCAGATCAAAGATTTTGCCGAGTTGTGCCCTATATCCATTTGGTACCGGAAGCCCTCGAAATCGTCAACAAATATGGGCGATTAAGTCTGGCTTATTCCGAAACGCTGTATGCGTTGCACGGTTGCCACTTTCCAACGGAAATTGAGATTGCCGTCATTAAATTGAAATATAACCATCTCATTTATTATCTGACGGAAGAAGGCATTCAGTGGTCCAAAAATGCGCAAGCCTTAATGCAAATAGAACATCCGGAGGCGTATCAGCATAATGTGCTCAAAACCCGAAATGGTATGCTTTATTTAGCTGAACAAACGCAGGGAAATTGGCTTGAGGCTGAAAAAATCGTCGGTATTTCCGAACTTAACCGCTTTGAGCGCTTGGGTTACGTGCGTCGCACCGGAATTCAATGGAAAATTACAACGTCCGGCTTAAAGCAGGCTGATTTCTATCGTGAATCGGCCGGAGAGCAAAAAGCCGAAGGTTGGACAGAACAAGCCTGAACTTGAAAACCTCTTAAAAAACATCCCCCTTATCTGCAGATAAGGGGGGTATTTTATTTTGATATATATAACGCAAAAACCCCACCGAGAGGTGAGGTTTTTTTTCAATAAAAATAAAACAATAAACA
>JAZNQW010000174.1:0-6033 GCA_045590435.1 Alphaproteobacteria bacterium
TAAAGAACAAAAAGTGCGTTATATTGAAGCGCTTGGTCAGGTGGTAATTACAACCCCGAAAGGTTCGGCAAAAGGTGATCGCGGTGAATATAAGCCAAAGGATTCGTTGGTGGAATTATGGGATAATGTGGAAATCAGTCAAGACGGTAATTTTGTGCGCGGCGGCCACGCCACAACCGATTTGAAAACATCAATCAGTCGCATTGTGGGACATCAGTCTGGGGGACGTATCAGCGGAACGTTTTATAAAAAAGGAAAGAAGAGCAATGGTCAGACAAGCAAATAAAGAAGTCGATATTTTAGAAATTTTCAATATCGGCAAAAAATATAAAAAGCGCACGGTTCTCAAAAATGTGTCACTGCATGTGAAAAAGGGTGAGGCCGTGGGGCTTTTGGGACCGAACGGTGCCGGTAAAACCACTTGCTTTTATTGTGTGACGGGGTTGATTACACCGGACTATGGCGACGTTTATATTAATGGGCAAGATATTACCGATATGCCAATGTATAAACGCGCTAAAATGGGTATAGGCTATTTGCCGCAAGAGTCGTCCATTTTCAGAACATTGAGTGTTGAAGATAATATTAAAGCGATTCTGCAAATTGTGGAAGAGGACGAGAGCCAACGTGAAAATAGGTTGGAAGAATTGCTGAATGAATTTTCGATTGCCCATTTACGTAAATCGCCGGCATTAGCGCTTTCCGGCGGTGAGCGTCGGCGTTTGGAAATTGCCCGTGCTTTAGCTTGCAAGCCGAGTTTTATATTGCTGGATGAACCGTTGGCAGGTATTGATCCGATTGCGGTGGGAGAGATTCGTTCGTTGGTGGCGCAGTTGAAAAATCGCGGTTTGGGTGTGTTAATTACCGATCACAATGTGCGCGAAACCTTGGATATTATTGACCGTGCTTATATTTTACATGCCGGCACGGTTTTGATGGAAGGTACGCCGTCGGAAATTGTGGCCAATGAAGAAGTGCGCAAGGTTTACTTGGGCGATAATTTTTCATTGTAAACATAAATGTTTTTGTACGGGGAGGCGTGAACGCCTCCTTTTTTATTCAACCAAGTGTCGAACATAAATTATTTGCCTCCGCAAACAAGTAGTACAAATTCAATCGGTATAAATATGCCGCCGAACGAGTGGGCGGTTGTCAATATTTCGGCAACATTTTACGCTAATACTTTTTATTAAGTGTTTACTTTTGCTTAAAAGTATTATACTATAAACAAAACAATTTGGCGATTGTGCCGAAAACTTAACATTATGAGGTATATTATGAAAATTACATTATCAGGAAAACAGGTTGATATCAGTGACAGATTGCGTAATCGCGTTGAAGAAGGTATGGAAAATTCGGTTAATAAGTATTTTCCGGCACCAATCAGTTGCAACGTTTATTTTTCTAAAGAAGGTGAAGATTTTCACGCTGAAGTTACCGTTCATCCGGCCAAAAATATTGTTTTGAAAGGAACCGGTGTGGCCGGTGATCCGTATTCGGCATTTGACGATGCAAATAATCATATTGCTTCACGTTTACGCCGCCAAAAAAATAAGTTGAATGACCATAAAGGTAAGAGCGGTTTGGTTGAAATGGCACATGAATCTGTGTTCCCGTTGACGGAAACCGAAGATGAAATGAGTATTGATGAATCTGCACCGCTGACCATTGCAGAAACAGATGCCAATATCAAGGTTTGCACGGTTAGCGAAGCTGTGATGTATATGGATTTGGCAGATGAAGCGGCTTTAATGTTCCGCAACAGTGCCAACAACCGCATCAGCATGGTATATCGCCGCAAAGACGGTAATATCGGCTGGGTTGAACCAGCAGAATAGGATTAACTGCAAAAGGTAAAAAATATGAATGTTTCTGATATTTTGTCGGAAGACATGATTCTGATAAATGTTGATGCGGAAAATAAGCGACATTTATTGGAAATTGTTGCCTCGTTTATTGCTTCAAAGAAAAATTTGGATAAGAATGTGGTTTTTGATGCCTTAAATGAGCGTGAGAATTTGGGTTCGACCGGCTATGGAAACGGGGTGGCTTTTCCGCATGCGCGCATTGAGGAATTGCAAAAAACGGTAACGGTATTCGTTCGACTAAATCGGGCTTTGGACTATGATGCATTTGATGGCAAAAATGTGGATTTGTTGTCATTTTTGGTTTCTCCGGAAAAAAGCGGCGAAGATCATTTACAGGCATTGGCAGCATTTTCCAGACCTTTGAAAGATGCCGCAATATGTCAGGCTTTGCGTCAAGCACGTAGCGCGCACGAAATTTATGTGATCTTACAGAAATAAAAGAAAAATAATGTAAAATCAGAAGCCGATTTTTTTCGGCTTCTGATTTTTTTTTGAACTGCTGACGAAGTAAAATATTCAGCTTGCTTAATTGTCTAAAAAAAGCGTATATTCATTACCATAAAAGGAATTGTAATGAAAAAATTTGAAACACAGAAAGCGAATGATTTATCGGATGTTTTTTTTGCCGTGATGGGTGGGCGTCCGGAAAAAATTGAAGAGATTGAGGCTTTTATGGCGCATAGTCCGCTCAAAAAATTGTTTTTTACCGCGGATATGAATCGTATTTTGGAGTATGACGGTTTTTTTGCTGATGAAGCAGTTGATGCCGTTTATGCCTTATTACCTGCAAAAATTCCTTTGTCGGCAACGCATTCGTGGTTGATGACACCGCAAGAATTTCGGAAACTGAATGCGGCACGAATAAATCGTCCGGCCAGCCGATTTATAGATATTTCTCTTTCTAAGGTAACAGAAATTTATTTTACTCATTTCAAATCCAAAATATATGAGCTGAAAAAGTTGTATCAGGAAGCGCAAAAAAATAAACAGGATTTTCAGCCGGCGCCGAAAGATTTGGAATTACTGCCAAAATCGGAAATGAAAACAAACGACGTTTCAAAAAAACAAGATCAAACAGAGATGTCTTTGAATGCGTTGTGCGTAGAAGAAAGAAAAGAGCGCAGTGCCGCAGCTCGTCATGCACACAATTGTGTTGTTTATCGACAAAGACATAAGCAAGAAATCAGCCAAAAGCGTCGTGCCGCGCGTCTAAAATTGAAAGCCGAAAATCCGGATTTGCTAAAAGAAATGGATAAAAAACGTAACAGTCTGCGTAAAATATCAGGGGCCGATCGCAGATATTTTCAAAAACATAAAGCGGAAATCAGAGTAAGATTGCGCGAAAATCCGAAGACGAATGAATATAAGCGCAAGCACCGCAACAAAAAACGTTTTGAAACCAAAACGGGACCGCAGATTTTAGCGTTACTGAATGGCATTATGGCAGCAAAATTGCATTCGTGAAATCAAAATTGCGCTGTTTCAAAAAATTGCGCCGCGCCGTGTAAAACCGAAAAATTTTGCACTTCTGTTGAAGTAATCCACGCCTGTACATGTAAATCTTTAATTTTTTCCAAAAGTGCATCACGCTTGAGGTTATCTAAGTGTGTGGTGACTTCATCAAGAAGCAGAATTGGCGCAAAACCTTTATCCAAAATTTGGCATTTGGTTTGCGCTAAAATAATGCTGACCAAAAGGGCCTTTTGTTCGCCGGTCGAGCAAAGTTCGGCCGGCATATTTTTTTGTTGCATATAAACTTTGAAATCGGTGCGGTTAACACCGTCAGTTGATTCGTTATAAATAACATGACGTCTTTGTTTGATTAAATCAGCAGCATAGAAATCTTCTACTTTAATGGCCGGTTCGCAATCCAGCATCTTTTCAATGGTGCCAGCTAATTCCAAACGCACATTTGGAAACACATCATCCGGTTCAGCAGCAATAAAGGTATTTAAGCGCGCGATTTGTTCACGGCGCGCGGCGGCAATAGCTACCCCCAGTGCGGCCATATCCGATTCGATGGATCGCAACCAATGATGATCGGTGCATCCCGATTTCAGAAGCTGATACCATTGGCGATATAAATGTTCAAAGTTGGCAGTGCGTTTGGCGTGTTCTAAATCAAATGCGTAAACAAGCCGATCAAGAAAACTGCGCCGTGGCTGCGGACCGCCCAAAAACAAACGATCCATTTGCGGTGTAACCCAAATGGCGGAAATATAGCGTCCCAATTCGCTTTGTTGAGCAATTTTCTGTCCGTTTATTTTAACGATTCGTCTTTCATAAGTGTGCAATTCATCTTCGCCGTCGTCATCAATATTTTCACGGCTTATTTTGTTTAGTGCCGTGCCGATTGTATGTAATTCGCCATTTTTTAAAACCTCGGCAGCCACACTCCACGTGTCGGCGGCCAGTAAATTGGCATCTGCAACGCTGTGTATGCGTTTGATGTCTGCCAACCGTGCGCTACGCAAACCTCGTCCGGGTGTTAAAAACGAGATGGCCTCCAAAATATTGGTTTTGCCGCTTCCGTTTTCACCGGTAATAATAATAGGTGATATATCAGCCTCAATGCGCAAATTTTTGTAATTTCTAAAGTCAGTTAAAGTCAGGCGCTGAACACCTGACTTTAACAGTGTAATTTGTTGTAATCTTTGATCTAATTCCTGCACGTTTTATACCCGCATCGGCATTAAAACGTAAAGAGCGCTGGAATCAGAAACATCATGAATAACGGACGGTGACGAACTGTCATTGAAACTGATTTTTGCTGTCTCGCCTTTAATTTCCGCCAGAATATCTAGCAAATAACGATAGTTATATCCAATCTCCAAAGATTCGGCATCATAGCTTGCTTCAACCTCTTCCAAAGCACTGCCTAAATCCGGACTGGACGCTGTAATCATGACGTGATTTTTGTTGGCAATCAACTTAATGGCACGCGTTCTTTCCGCCACCACCGAAACACGGTCAACAGCCTTTGATAACTCTTTAACACTGATTTCCAGGATTTTGTTATTACCGGTTGGAATAACACGTTCATAATCAGGGTAAGTGCCGTCAATTAATTTAGAGGCCAGAATAATGTCATCAAGTGTGAAACGAACTTTGCTGTCCGATAAAGCGATCTTGACCGATTCGGCAGAAGAATCATCTAACAATTTACGAATTTCCGCCACGGTTTTACGCGGTAAAATAACGCCTTGCATGGAAGCCGCACCTTCCGGTAACGGCGATTCGACACATGCCAAACGGTGTCCGTCGGTTGCAACAATGCGCAATACTTTGGTATCACCTTCGTCTTTCGGATGAATATATAAACCGTTCAGATAATAGCGAGTTTCTTCGGTTGAAGCCGCAAACTGCGTGCGATCAATCACATCTTTCAACTCTTCACGTTTCATTTCAAAATTAGTAGGTAAGGCATCGGTTGAAATAACCGGAAAATCTTCTACCCCGATTGTTGAAAGAGAAAACTTGGATCTGCCGGAAGCAATACTAAGTTGCTCTTTTTCATCCGGATATACCAATTCCACTTCTGCGCCGTCAGCTAACTTACGGACGATATCATATAACATATGTGCCGGTGCAGTAATGGCACCGTTTTCCATAATTTTAGCATCCACAATTTCGGTAATTTCCGTATCCATGTCTGTGGCCTTAAAGCTGATCCCGTTGCTATCTGCTTCAATACGCACATTAGACAGTACTGGAACGGTGTTTCTTTTTTCCACAATATTTTGCACATGGCTTAACGTTTTCAATAAAACGGCTTTTTCAATGGTAAATTTCATCTTCTTACTTTCATTTTAAATTCTTTGATAGGATCAATCTAACAAATTTAAAGTCCAATCAGAAGTCAAAAGAATGAGTCGTCAACAGCTTTTTATCAGTTTTCCAATGCGCGGCGCAGTGCCTCAATACTATCGGACATAGATGTGTCTTCAAGAACCAGCTCTTCTACCTTACGCACAGCATGCATCACTGTGGTGTGATCGCGATCAAACTTACGACCGATTTCCGGCAATGAACGCGAAGTAAGCTGTTTGGCCAAATACATGGCAATTTGGCGTGGTCTTGCTACATTGCGAGCGCGTCTGGAGGACTGCATTTCTTTCACGGAAATGTTGAAATATTCAGCCACTTTTTTCTGAATTTCATCAAT
>JAZNQW010000175.1:0-4223 GCA_045590435.1 Alphaproteobacteria bacterium
TTTATGCTTTCCAAACCTGAAAAGCAATTTAGCAAATTTATTTTTGAATTGCAAGAGTTGTTTTTTTGCTTGCGATTTATGCAAAATCAAAGTAAAATCTTTTCAGTTTTGAGATTAAAAGAAAAAGGAGAAAATGCAATATGTCTAAAATCTTAATTACTTCTGCTTTGCCGTATATTAACGGTGTGCCGCACTTAGGACACATGGTCGGCTGTTTGTTGCCGTCGGACGTTTATGCGCGTTATATGCGGATGATGGGTAACGAGGTTTTATACATTTGCGGTAATGACGAGCATGGCACGGCGTCGGAAGTGGGCGCTTTAAAAGAGGGGCTTCCGGTAGAAGAATATTGCGATAAATATCATGCGCGCCATGCTAAAACTTATAAGGATTTTAATCTGTCGTTTGATTATTTCGGTCGTTCTTCCAGCGAGCAAAATAAGGAAATGACGTATCATATTTTTGAACAGCTCGATAAAAACGGCTTTATTGTAGAAAAGACTATGCGTCAGGTTTATTCGATTGACGATAAAATGTTTTTGGCCGACCGCTATATTACCGGCACTTGCCCGCACTGCGGTTATGATAAAGCACGTGGCGATCAGTGCGAAAACTGCACCAAGGTTTTGGAGTCGACTGAGTTGATTAATCCGCGTAGCACTATTTCCGGCAGCACCAATTTGGAAGTACGCGAAACCAAGCATTTGTTTTTAAACTTGCCAAAGATTGAGCCGGTGCTTACCGAATGGCTGAAAACCAAAGAGGCTTTTTGGCCGGATGTGGCTTATTCCATTGCAAAAAAGTGGCTGAAAGAAGGCTTGCAACCACGTTGCATTACCCGCGATTTGAAGTGGGGTTTTCCGGTGAATAAAGCCGGTTTTGAGGACAAAGTTTTTTATGTGTGGTTTGATGCCCCAATCGGCTATATCGGTATTACCAAACAATGGTCAGACGAAAAGCCTGAAGAGCGCAACTGGAAAGATTGGTGGCTGGATGCCAAAGATGTGCGTTATGTGGAATTTATGGGCAAAGATAACGTGCCGTATCACTCCATTACATTTCCGGCAACCATGCTCGGCACCGGCGAAAACTGGACCAAGGTGGACTATTTGAAGGGCTTCAGTTACTTAACTTTTGAAGGCGGTAAATTTTCAAAATCGGAAAATCGCGGCATTTTTGCCGAAGATGCCATTAAGGAATTTCCGGCCGATTATTGGCGTTATTGGTTGATGGCAAATGCGCCGGAAGCCTCTGACTCATCTTTTACGATTGAAGGGTTTGTGGCGACGATTAACAAAGACTTAAATGGTGTTTTAGGCAATTTTGCGCAACGTGTGATGAAAATGACTGCTTCGAAACTGGGCAGTTTTGTGCCTGAGGGCGGCGATTTGCAAGACGTTGATAAAGAGCTGATTGCAACTTTACAAAAGCGCGTGAATGATTATTTTAAATATATGGACGCGATGGAGTTTAGAAAAGCGGTGGCCGAGTTGCGTGCGATTTGGACCGAGGGTAATAACTATATTACGGTCACTGAGCCGTGGATGGTGATAAAGACCGATGAAACACGGGCGGCAACAATTTTGCGCTTGTGTTTGAATTTGGTGCGCATTTATGCGATTTTATCGGCACCGTTGATGCCGGATACAGCGGCTAAAATTATGGCAAAATTCGGATTGAGCGAAAAAGATATGCCGTTGCTTAAGGATTTTGATGTGGCTAAGGAAATTGCGGCTCTGCCGGTTGGACATGCATTTGAGGCCGGAGAAGCGCTGTTTGAGAGAATTACGCCGGAGAAGACGGTCGAATTGCAACAAACATACGGAGGAAATCATGAAGAGTGAGTGGGCAGATATGCAGATGAGCGGCTTTTTGGGCTGGGTGCATAAGATTGTGATGTTTATTACATGGCCGTTTCGTCGTTTTAAATTGCTTTTGAGCATCATTATCGGTGTTTTGGTGGTGATGATTATTATTCCGATGTGTTACGGGGTGGCGTTTAGGGATATTCCGAGTTGGTATTATCAGTTGATTAAAGCGCCGTTTGTTAAGCAAATTACGCAAGCGATTAATGATAAGACATCTGCCGTAAAAGATCAGGCTACGCAGCAAATTGCGGCCAAGATAGATAATGTTAAGCAAAAAATAAATCAGATTTCTCCGGAAATTAAGGCTGCGGAAGAGGCTAAAGCTAAAGGTGAACCGATTAAATTTACGGCATGGAATGTGGCAAAATTTAATAAGGTTAAATATGAAAAGAAAGTGGCGGAGCCTAAAGAAGATATTAAACTCAAGGCGCCGACTTTTGCCGTTTTGAAGCGTGAAACCAAAGAAGCTCAGGTTAAGCGCGAACAAGAAGCCAAAAAACAGCAGGAAGAAGAGAAAATCGGCGGTCCTTATTACAAAGGTCATTTAGAAGATTATTATCGGGTAAGAACCGATTTGGGACTGACTTATTTAAGCGAGTCTGAAAAATATCACGGCAAAGCCGAGGTTATGGGACCGAACAGTTTGTATATTGCCGGCACACATGTTTTCTTGTATGGCATTTACACAAATCCGGATATTTATGATGTTGCCGAAGCTCAAGTTCATTTAGAAGAACTGATTGAGGGTAAGGTTGTGCATTGTGATGTGATTGCTTATGCCACACAAACTCAGGCTGCAACGGCATTATGCTTTGTGGACGGATTATTCATTAACGGAGATTTGGTCAACAAATCTTTAGCTTTAGACGTGGCGTTAAAATAGGTTGAGATTAAAATGTGGCAACCGGTTTTAACCATTAGCGGATATATACTAGGTGTTTTGGGATTGGTTATGCTTATTCCTGCGGGTTGGGATATATCTGCGGCAAATGCGAAATGGTCACCGTTTTTAACTTCGGCCCTTTGTTCGTTGTTTTTAGGTTTTTCATTATTTCTATCAAATCATATGAAATTTTCTCGGATTAATCTGAAACAGGCTTATTTGGTAACAGTTGTCAGTTGGCTTCTAGTTTGTGTGTTGTCTGCGATACCTTTTTATTTATCCGGTTCAGTTGATAATAAAACGGATGCTTTATTTGAGGCAATGTCCGGATTGACAGGCACGGGAGCAACGATTATGACTGATGTAGAGGCTTTACCGCCGGCTATTCTTTTGTGGCGATCTCTTTTGAATGGTTTTGGGGGGCTTGGAATCGTAATTTTTGCGGTGGCATTATTGCCTTTTTTAGGTATTGGCGGTATGCAGATTTTTCAGCGTGAAAATTCTGATTCAAATGATAAGTTTATGCCAAAATTCAGCTATATTGCAAAGCGAATCGTTGCTGTTTATATTTGTCTTATTGTATTATGCGGCGGTACATATATTCTTTGCGGCATGAATTTTTTTGATGCGGTGAATCATGCTATTTCGGTTATTGGTACGGGTGGTTTTTCAACCAAAAATGAGTCAATAGGTGCGTTTCATAGTTTTAAAATTGAATTAGTTACCATGTTTTTCATGCTGACCGGAGCTGTGCCTATGACCTTTTATGTTCTTCTGTTTCATGGGTTACCTGCAGATAAAAACAGGCAAGTGCGCACTTTTCTGAAGTTTGCTTTATTTGCAAGTTTGGCTTTAAGCGTTTTCTTATATGTGAGTTCAAATTATTCATTATTTTATGCGTTTTGGAACGGGTTTTTCATGGTTATTGCTTTAGTAACAACAACAGGCTTGGCAACGGTTGACTATACGGATTGGGGCGTTTGGGTAACGGCGGTTGTTTTGTTGCTGTCTTTATGTGGCGGTTGCACCGGATCTACCTGTGGGTCTATTAAAATTTTACGTTGGCAAGTGATATACGCGTTTTTGCGTAAATATTTGTTATCCGCGGTTGAAACAAATCGTGTAATACCGATGAAGATTGGAGCATTAAATGTGTCGGAAAAAGTATCGATGTCTGTTTTTGTTTATTTGTTTTCGTTTATGATCAGTTTACTGCTTCTCACTTTATTGGTCAGCTTAACAGGTATTGATTTTCAAACATCTTTGGCGGCGGTTTTAGCTTGTATCACTAATGTTGGAATCGGGGCGGTTGATGTGATTGGACCGCACGGAAATTACGCATTTTTTGCACCGGAAGTGAAATGTATTTTGCTGTTTACCATGTTTTTAGGACGTTTGGAGGTTATTACCGTATTGGTGCTGTTTTCCGTCTCATTTTGGCGGCGTTAATTTCTGTTTCCAATATTGCAGAA
>JAZNQW010000176.1:0-16419 GCA_045590435.1 Alphaproteobacteria bacterium
TCCGACTTTATCTTCCAAATTATCACCAACTTCTTCAATCTTCTTAGATAAGTTCACCATCACTTCCGTAGCCTTAGCTTCCGTATCGATATTGTCCAGATAATCGCCGAACTGGTTACGATCCATCAAACTGCGCCGCGCCCCATGATACGGTCCGTTATCATCTTCTTCATCTTGATAATCGTTCACAATTTGAATAGCTTTCTGTAACATCGGATTAAATGTCAACTTATAGCGCGTATATTCTTGCGGAAGCGGTTTATGGAAGAACGGATCATACATTATGAAATCCGGATCCGGCACATAATCTATAATATTTGCCAATTCACTGGCAGCCGAGGCCGAACTGTCATCAACCAATTCTTCCGGCGGGTTCTTACAATACCGATTTCTCTGATCACAATGACCGCATTTCTTTGATTCCTCATCGCATGGCGCCACAACCCCGTGATTACCCTCAGCCAGGAAAACACCACGGCATTCCTGTATAATCATATTTGAATCTTTTTGCACGAATTCCAACATGAAATTGGCACCGGTGCGCACAAAGTGACCATCAATCAGGCACGGGAACGTTCCCGAACGCAGATATGCGTTGCTGGCATCACCGCGGGTAACTAATTTTAATAAGTCGAATTCACGTTCTTCAAATGCCAACGGTTTCAAGATATAATACCAAATCTTCGGCATCATTCCCTCATTGCGGGCAATTCCTTCCGGATCATAAATAAACGGCAAATCACCACCTAAACTCAAGAAACTTTCACCGGTTATGGTTACCAACGTATTGTCACTCAAATCGGCATCTTCGTCGTCATCATCATATGGCGTATATTTATCTACGTTATCATAATCCGCCGTATCAAAGTGGAAAATTTCACGCAGCGGCGCTGATGCAAAGTTGACAGGCGCTGTCGGCGTCTTAAAGTCACGCCGTTTAGCATAAGCCCCCACGAAGTAAACATCATCATTCTCCGGTGTAGTGCAATAATCATCCTCACATAAGCCACCGAACATATCACCTAATATTTCAATTATCTCCTCTTGAACAACTTGCTCTATAAATTCTTCATCCAAGCCGCATTCGCTACTTTTCAAAATTTCCTCAATGTCCAAATTCTCCGTAATTTCCGTAATAAACGTCTTATGAATATTACGCAATTTTTCAATATTTTTCGGATAGTAAATCGCTTTAGTATGCTGCATTTCTTTAATGTCTTCCATTGCATCATCCAATTTATCAAGCGCATATTGACGCACACATTGCATCACTTCTTGAGCTTTGCCCAGGGCTATAATATCTTCCGCTTTGCCACTGAGCATTGCGCCTATACCTTCATCACGATGTTTCGCCAAAGCCTCATCCACTGCTTGTTTTGTTTCGGAAAGTTTGCGACTGTATGCCAAAACGTACTCACTTCTATCTTTTTCTATTCCTTTTTTCAGTTTTTTAATCTCATCTTGAAGACGCGTCACTTCCGCCTGTTTCACTCTGGCAGTACTTTCTGCCGTTTCACGCTTTACACGACTCTCAGCGATACTCTTTTCATTCTCTTCTTTCGTCTTTTTGAAATCTTCATCAATCGGCGATGGTTCATCTGACTTGAAACTTTCAGAGCGCCCCTCATATAATTTTCGACCTTCCTCCAAACCTTGTTCGGCCTCCGGTGTCGATTCATGCGCATCTTTTATTTTGCTGTTTTCTTCATTATATGTTGTTTGTGCCTTATCTAATGCCTCACTTGCATTATCAAGTTGTACATAATATTCGGCAATTCTCTTTTTCTTCTTTTCAATTTCGTCTTTATAATACTTACTGATTTTAGCCAATTCAGACCTTTCGCCGGCAACTATATTATCAATATCTGTTGTCGTATCCTCAAAATCTTCAACGTCCTCATCAATATCTTTTAACCCATCGATATCTCCAATTTTCTCTTCATATTCCGTATTTTCATTGATATATCTTGAAACTTTCAACAAAATGTCCGCAAATGGCTCCTTTTCCAAATACTCTCTGATGTTGCCATATTTCCCTTCTATATATTGATCATAAAACTCTTGCTGATCGTTCCATAACGGGAATTTTCTGATTTTGTCCCCGAAACTGTGACCTCCTCCGTTCAAATCATCAACCATGGCTTTGGCAACTACTTCACCGATTGTCCAATTCAACAAACCGTCTTTACGCGCTTCGGCTTCCATACTTTCTTCCATTGACGGCTTTTTCAATGTTGCCGGTTGTTTACCTTGATCATATTGATCACGGTCATCATTTGCTTCATCATCAATATCTTTTTGCGAAGCAACTTCTTTATCTTTGTTTAAATCACTGCTAGCCTTACTTCTATCCATTGTTGTAATATAATTGTCATTACCATCAGAAGAGTCCTCAGAAACTTTCTTTCCCATACTTGACACTCTTTCCGATACATTTTCTTCTGTCGTATCATCTCCCAACAAATAAGCCTCTTGATCTTCCAATGCTTCTTGTTTTTTCGCTTCCAAATACAAACCTAACGTATATCCGGAAAGCCCGTATCTATCACTTGTATCGGTCATTTCAACCAAATAACACTTATAGTTTTCCATTCCCGGACAAGGAATATCCAACATTCCTTTACTGGCCCCCTTCGTTTTAACGCTCTTTTCCGGCGAATAATGGCAATAAATATTATTGTTATAATATCCGCAATCTTTACCCATCCATGATGACAACGGATTGGCATAATAATCACGCATATATGTTTGAATACATTTTTCAGATATTCGCAGATTTTCTACTATTTTTTCATGATACATCAACATATCTTCATATGAATCAAACACTTTCTTGGCTGATCGCAAATTTTGTATCATATTATGCGCTCGTTTTGCCAACTCGGCTTTTTCCGCAGCTTCCTCAATCACAGGCATACTCTGGAAATCTTTCTTTTTGCCGGATAATGAGCCGGTAAAACCGCCGGTTCCATCCATAATTTCAAAACCGTCCTCCGTGGTTTTAACTTCTTTTTCTCCACTGCCGTCATACCAATCCTCGGCCAGCTTTTCATCAGCCACAGATTGCTCGGCAAACCCCATTTTCCAAACAATTTCCTGATGCGCAAAATCTTGTTCCGGACGCAGAATTTCTAATGATGACGATTTATTTTTCTTGGCCTCTTCTTCAATATATTCCAAAATTTCCGGCCGTTTTCCAATTGCCATAACAGCCTGATATTGCGCTTCCAAAACACCTAAATATTCAATGTTGCGCATAATCGTGTCATATATTTCTGCAACCGCCACGCTGTTACGCCACAAACATAACTCATCTTCTTGTCCGTCCTTCTGACAATTATATTGCTCCATGCCCATACCGTCGCAACCTTCGCCACCCGAAAGACATTTTTCTATTTTATCTAATTCAACCAGCTGCTCGTTCAATTCTTTTTCCATTTGACGAACATTCACATAAATTTCTATAGTTGTATCAATCTTCAGTTGTTCGCCCTGTTCTTGATACAATTTCTTTACACCTTTCTTTTTGCTTGGATATTGGAAGAATCGATCAATCATCACTTCTTTAACAGCATCCGTATCCTCTAAATTCACCTTAGTCTGATCATCTAAAATAACAGATGAAGAAACAACTTTCTTCTTAGAAGTCAGTTTCTTACGCATATTATTAAACGTTGTCACACCAACACCCATTGCGTATGAAACCAGCGCCTGTTTCAACTTGCTGATATCCGTATATTTCTCAAATTTCAAGCGCATGTCGTTTACTTGGCTTATGGTGGTTGCCACTTCGGTAATGGCCGAAGGAGTGCACATTGCGCAAATCTGCGGCGCTACCGGAATCAGCGGCGTGTAGTCAAAAAACACAAATGCTTTTGCCGTATGTGTATAGGAGATGCAAAGTAGCACCAATAATATTCTATAAATAAACTTTCTCATTTTGCCCTCCTAAAACTCAAAATCACTTATTGCTTCTTGCGCTTTTTCTTTACCCATATTTTTCAATTGCGCAAGTTTACTGTCATTCAAAATATAGTCGTCCAAATTAAACTTGATTTCATCTTTGCTATACTTCGAATAATCTTTTAATTTATAATAATCGGTCCAACTTTGTAGCGTACGCGTGGTCTCCAACCGCAATTTAGCCATTAACAACTGCGCATAACGCGCCGTGGCCTTCGCTGTTTCAATATCAACACCTATTTCCATAGCTTTTGAACCATAGTTACCTTCTGCACCGGTGGCTGCTTCTTTCAAATTATGCGTATCTTCGGCTATTCTAACGGCATGCCCGTCACCTTCCAAAGAAACCTCCATTAAATTGATTACCGCATTATAATATTCCGTTTTCCGATTTTTCATAATACGACTCACATTTTCGGCATTAACTTGCTCATATTTGCCTAAAAACATTTTTGCAATATTCTGACTGTATAAATCCGCCGTATCTTGATCCTCTGTTTTTTTACTGAATAAACCTGCAATAATATCATCCGTCTTAGACGTTAAATCCTTAAACATTTGCGTCTTTATAATTTCTTGATTGTTCTCTCTAATTTTCTTATTCAGTTCTTTCAATTCTTCTTCGTATTTCTTAGCCGTCGGATTGATGTTTGTGCTCTTCTGCTGTTCTAAATCAGCAATTTTCTGAGCATATTCCTCTAATTTTTCATCATTCGGATTATCATTCAATAAAGATTGCATGTCGCTGCTACTGTATACTTTCCTCTGTTCCTGATATACATTCACTTCCGCATACAGTTTCTGCAACTCCGCATCAATCTCCTTATCTTTCGCTAATTTCTCGGCAGTCAACGCTCTATCATAATCTTTGGATAATTTACTAAACGTTGCCCAATTCAATTTCATATTTGCCAATTCCGGCAAAGCACCTTTTAATAAGCTGTTAAAGTCCCATTCTCCGGCCAACAATTTTTTGGTAATCCCCTTCCTGATATCCCCTAAACTTTGCGGAACAATAGATTTAAATAGAGCCGCACCTTCCAATCCGGTTGCTTTTTTAACTTTTTCATTTTGTTTTTCCAAAACCTGCGTATATTTTTCTTCGGCTTGTTCTTTAACTTTTTGAACCTTCTGCGCAAAGTCTACAATCGGATCCCAAAATCCTAATTTATGAATGGCATACGCATCAGAAATGCATACGGTTGCAGATAAGACCAGAGCTGTTAGAAGTATTTTTCTGTGTTTCATTGTTCTTCTCCTTTATCTTTTTCCGCAAACGTTACTTGTTCTTTAGCTCATCTGCGTGTTTTGCAGCTTCATCCATAGCTTTTTGAAAATCGTCAGTTATTCGCTTTCTCTCAGCGTCTTCTTGGCGTTGTTTCTCCATATTAGCCTGATCGGTTTTATCTCCCGACATACCCGACATCATTTGTGTTGCATTGTCGATTATATTGTTTGCGCTACCGCCTTGTGATAATCCTACACCTCCGGAAACTGCATCAGCAATATCATTCAATTCTGTCATTCCGCTCGTATTTCCTATAGAATTTGTGCCGTTTGCCAGTGCATTTAATGCACCGTTCCAACTACCGTTGCTACCGCTTTTGCCTGCTCCAGCCACCGCACCGGCACCAATTTTTATCATGCTACTGGTGCTCGATTGACCGGATATAGTGCCATAACCACCGCCGGCGTCCTCTATAAGTTGCCACCAATTATTTGAGTTCACATCGTTAATCCCCTTGGAACCCAAATCCCATAATTGACCAACGGTCGGCCCCTTAACATCTATCTTAACCTCCGGTTCTTCAGAATCAGCAGCGGCTTGTTGTTCCTGTGCTGCTTTCTCTAACTCTGATATTGCTTCATCTTCACTACTAATACGCCCTTCAGCAATAATACCGTTCATAATCAGTCCTTTGAAATCGGCCGTTGATTTTAAAACCGTCGTCCACCGCTTATCAGCATTATTTTTCGTTTCGGTATATATATCTTTTATTGTACCAAGCTGAGCATTCGCAAGCGTCTGTTTGTTTTCTTCCTTTTTCTTATCCAGCGTCTCCCCCTCTTTTTGAAGTGCCATACGACGCACCAAAGCTGTTGCATATAACGTTGTCACATTTTCAACCAACATCTTATTAATTTTTTTCTGATGATTTCTGATTTCCTCAAAATCATTGCTTATATTAGCCTTCTTTGTATATTTACTTTTAACTGCCGAAACCAATTCAGCCCCCACAAAATCGCCCATGTTCAAATTAGAACCGATTCCGCTTAATGATACCGTCTGAGAACGTACTTTATCAATTAATTTAGCTTTTTGGGCGGCAATCTCTTGTTTTGCCTTATCTCTGATAACTTTTAAAATGTCGCGGTTGTTTCGGAATTCCTGAATGTGAACCTGAATATTCGTATATTGCTTTAAAACCTTATTCACATCCTCTTCCACCGTCGATAATTTATCCTGAATAATCGACGCAAAATCTATATCCGCTCTCACCGCACACGGAAACAGAAAGATAATTGCACTTAGCAAAATTCCCATTTTTTTATTCATTTTCCGTCTCCTTTTCCAGTTCAAACCCTTTTGTTACCTTCGCGCCGGCTATTTTTAATTTCAGCCGCTCATCACCACTCCACATAATCGGAGCATGTACCGCCATCATTGCATATTACTTTCTTATCGCCGGATGTATATAAACCGTCTTTGCAAGGCCCCGTCTGACCATTAACAGTACATTGTCCGGTTGCCGGATCATATTCTCCTTTAACCTCTTCTTCAACATACTTATCAACTTCCTGTTCGCCTTCCTGTTCGTTTCCGGAGACATTCGGATCCTCCGCATACCCTTCATCGGCATCCGCATTAGGATCCATGTCGTTAGACGTATTTGCTTCCGCTGCCGCATTTTCCGGCGCTTCTTCCTCAGCTTCTACGTGCGTTTCAACAATCTGCATTGTGGTTGTCTGTTCTTCAGATGCTTTTTCTTCATCCTTCTTTTCTTCTTCCTCGGTCACAATTACCGCAGGATCAACTCCGATCAAACCCTCCAAAACCAAATATTTAGCCTCTTCCGCCAAAAGATCGCGCATACCGGCAATCACATCTGTTATCTTTGCTTCCACATTCGCCGCACCGGCCTGATCCTCAGCCACAGTTTGTTGCTCACCCACTGCAGCCATTGCTTCCTGTTTATCTTTTGAATACGTTGACATCACTGCTGTTTTTCCGGCTGCTTCCGTCAACATTTGTGCACGTTGTTCTTGTAACATAATCTGATATTCTTTAAGGCCTTCGGCGCGTGATATGGCTTCCTTATTATTTATTTCCGACACAATTTGATCCAAACATTTTTTCAATGCCGAAGATTTTTTCTTTTCTTCTTCCGTACGCTCATTCTTAGTCATCTGCTCAAGAACCATTGTTTCGCCGTTTGTTTTGCAGAATATTGCCATTGAATTCGGAATAACCTGTCTGCCTTCATAATTACCATTGTAATCCACATCTTTCGAATCATCTTCCGCGGCTGCCGGAAAAACTCCAACCACCCCCACAAGCAACAGGCTTAAGCAGATGGCTTTACTTATTTTTAATATGGACCGCATTTCAGTCATCTCTCTCTCCTATTTTTTATTCTCTTCTTCACCATTGTCTTGCTGCGGTACATACGTCACAGATGATAATGTGCTCAGAACGGTATATTTCAACTCTTCGGCATATAATCCGCGCAATGTATTAATCACATCTGCCATATTCAGCTGCGTTGCCGCCTTTGTAACATTATCCGTATGATCATCTTTGGTTTCTTTTGCCGCATATACCATCGTATCTTGATCTTTCTCATAGTTTTCAACAACCGCTCCTTTGGCGATTGTTTCACTCATAAATTGATCAATCTCGTCTTGCGTAATGGTTTTCCAATCCCTCACACCTTCATCACGCGTTTGCGGATCCGGATGTTTCATCTTTTCCAAAATTTTAAGTAAACACGCCCAACTTGCCGTTGCACCGGCCACTTCTTTTTTACCGACGGTTGCTTTTTCAGTTCCCACAAAAACAGGGCCTTCCATCTGGCAGAATATAGCTAATGTGTTTGGAACCACTTGCCGCCCCTTATACATTCCGCTATATTTAATCGGCTCGTTCTTCTCGTTTTTCTGATCTGCGGCGTTTGCCGACACAATGTTCACAGCCCCAACCAAGATCAAACTCAAGATGAGAAGACTTAATATTCTATTTCTTAACGATGTTCGCATCATTTTCAGCCTCCTTTACCTTTTTATCTCCGGCGTTACTGTCCCTTCAGTGAATCCGCATTTTTCATAGCATCTTCCATTGCCTTTTGCCAATCGTCGGCAATTTTTTGATTCAAAGCATCTTCATCAGCTTTGCGTTGTTTTTCCATAGACTCTCGATTAGCATCATTTACATTATCTAATCCGCTACTGATATCACTGTTGTTTGCCGCATTTACAACCATATCCTTCACGCTGCCCCCTTGATTCACAACATCAGTGGCTCCGCTAATTGTTTTTGTTGCCCCCTCAATAAATTTGCCTGTCTCGCCGTTACCAGTGTCTCCCAGAATTGAGCCGGCAGAACTACCTGCATTTTTCAAGATGCTACTGAAATCGTCACCAGCGCCAACTCCATTGGCAACCTTCGAAATCTTGGCACCTTTAACCCAAGAATATACGCTCTTAAACTTAGCCTTACCGCCTTTGTCTTTATTTTCTTCAGCGGCTTTAGCGGCAGCCTTATCGCGATTTTTCTTTCTCATATCAGCAATCGCTTCACCTGTTGCCTTGTTCATTTCTTCTTCACAGCCACGTAATTCTTTATTAGCAATTTTCCTCACGGCTTTTTTCACGTCTTCCATACATTGTTTCAATTCTTCTTCGGTCTTCTCGCCTTGTTCGCATTCCTTTTTATATTTTTCCAATGCATCCGCTTGAGCCTTTTTTGCCCGTTCCTTACATTCCTTACGTGCCACTGACATTCCTTTAAACTCCATCGTCAACGCATCATAATTCTCCGACACTCCTTTCACATTACGACCTAACCGATCATAATCCCCTCTTTCTATTTTAGAGAACAACATTCCCGCCGCCGCGGCATAACCACCATTTTGAATTTCACGAAGAATCATTATATTACTGTCAATTTCCGCTTTAATTTCAGTAACCTGACTAATGGTCTTTTTAACGTTTTCAGCAATACGCGAAAAATCAATTGAAGGTAACGGAATCAGTGCGTTCGCCATCTTTGGCGTTGTGGTTAACATCATTCCTGTTAAAGCGATAATCATACATTTACTGAGATATTTTTTCATGACATTAACCTCCTTACAGTTCTAACTATTATAAAGTGTAGCACCGGCTTTAGCAAAAGAAAATACTTTTTTAAAAACCTAGGCAATATTTAAATATTTTGTAACAAATCCGTCTTCGCCATATTCTTTTACCAGTTGTTGCACCAGTAAAACGTTCTTACGGCTTGAGTTATAAATGCGCAAATAACGCCCTAATCCGCTTAAATCCACGTCAAGAATTACAGATTCACCGGTGGCCGGACGCGACAGTAAAATAGCATAAGGGAAATCACGATAAGACTTACCGAATATAAAGTCTAGCTCACTCTGGTTCAAATTCCAGTTTGCATAGTCATCCATTTGCGCTTGCGGATTTCTAAAGAAAATAACCGTTTGGCATTGACCGCGAATCACTTCGCCAACTCCAAGTTTATCAACAATATTTGGCTGTTGGAAGGCACACAGGTAAGCCTGACGTTTTTTACGACCTTCCTGTAAACCGATAATGAAATAGTCTCTGAACATCGGGTGCTTCAACATTGGCGCCGTTTCATCGATCATAATCAAAGACGGTGCGCCGGTTTCACCGGTTTCCGCCTGAATACGGTGCATAATATAACTAATAACGGCCGGTGCCAAATTTTCATCTTCAAAAATGTGCGTAAAATCAAATGCCATAAACCGACGGCTCTTCAAATCCAAACTATCGTCCTGACCATTGAAAATATTACCGTATTGATCCGGATTAATCCAACGGAACAGTTCACGCCTCATATTCCCGGTCGGCGAGAAGCAACTCTTGTATAAGTTTTTCAACAACCTTTCTTCCGGTCGCAAGTAATCAAATGCTGTTGTCACCGCACGCGCCACTTCGCGATCTGCCAATGCATCATCAACCATGGTAATGGACTTCAACCAACGCCGTAAAAACGACCTGTTTGTAGGTGTGTTGGCACAGTCAAACGGATTAAGTGACACATTTTTCTCGTCACCATCAAAACCGACATATGCACCTTTTACCGCGCGTGTGAAAATTTGCGCACCTAAATAGCGGTCAAAGAAGAACACTCGTAAATCGCCGTGCCTCATAGCCTGTCCGGCTAAAAATGTCAACAATGTCGTTTTACCTTGACCGGTAGGTCCGATAATGCAGCAGTGAGCCACCGCCGCATCTTCACTTGAAACATGGAATTGAAACCGATATGCCGAACCGGCCATCGTGCGGAACACTGTAATAGCACCTTGCCCCCAGTCGCTCTTGCCAAAACCTTCCGCCGGCTTATCCAAAGTAATGGCCATGGCAATCACGCGTGACAAATAACGATATGTTCTCGGATATGTATCATAAGTCGGGAATTGTGTAAAGAACACTGCTTGCGTTACCCAACCTTCGCGCACCGGCGTTACACCGAACGAGCGGCAAATACGTTGCACTTCCGATTCACCGAAATCTATCTCTTCTTTTGAGTGCCCCTTGATGATAATTGTCATCGAATAATCGCACAAAGCCTGATAATCGTTATCACTATCATCAATTGAAGCTAAGGCCTGTGCATATTGTTCCACCACGCCGCCAGAAAAACTTGTTACCTGTGCCATACGTTGTTGTTGCATTAGCAAACCGCGAGCCATGGCGCGGAACATCGGTCGAATATTGTGTAAAATGATCAATTCGCAGTCCACCGCGTTCAATGAATAAATCATACTCTCATCCATTGAATCTCCGCTTACACGAATTCCCATTGCCACTTCATAAATTTCATGATCGCCCGAAAAAATCTTGATAATACCTTCTTCTCCGGTAAAATGAATATGATCGGCTGTCAACATTTCGCACAAGCGTGCACCTTCCGTATTACGCACTTTCGGCGTCGGTTTTGAAACCGGGCTACACAACTGCGCAAATAAATAAAACGGACTATCTTCATTACGGCTGGTTTCGGTTTCATACATCGGACTTACCCCATATTCTCCGAGCGTTGAAATCAAACTTTGCGAAGCATAGTTCAAATCTTTCAAAGCATCTTTACGATCAATCACCGATAAAATAATGTAGTGTTTATTGCTGTACACGTGATTCATATTTTGAAACCAAACTTCCGATACCGTTTCCAGCAGCTTATTACCAAAATCGCGTTTTTCCGCCTCCAGTGAAACTCTGTCACGTGTTGTAATCACACGACAAATCACCTGCATATTGGCCATATCATCCACCCATGACTTACGAGCACTCATCATTGAAAAAACTTTTTCCGGCGTTGCCGAACCCAGATCCGCCCCTTCCAGCTTAAACACACGTGCATACGAATTGTTACTGCACAGAATCGTTACACCATCGCTCATCAGCTTGGTAAACGGCAAAAAGTCTGACACACGTGATTCACGCGGCTGAGGTAAAACCCAGTTGCCGAACTTTGTCGAAAGTAAAATCGCAAATGATGCCGCTGAAATAATACCAATCAACGCCACTGCAATTTCAATGTGGCTCAAACCCGTCGTAAAAATTTCAATAAAATTAAAATCATTCATGGTTCAAACTTATTTCCTTTAACCGTATATAAATTTGTGCTCGCCTTATGTGTTTGCCCATATGCCTGCATCATGGTAGATAGGTGCGGTTCTCTAATACCGCCAACAACCAAAGCTCCGTGTGCCAATAAAATGCTGATAATAAAAAACAGCGGATTGAGATTAGCAATACCAATTCCCATAAATAACATCGGAAATTGTATACCCAGATTAATCACCGACGGCACAAACGGCGCAAATAAAAATTGCGGTGGCGCTGCAACAGCTTTTAAGATATCTTCTCTCATCGGCGCCCTCCTTTCAATTTTTGCCTTAGCGCGGTTGCCACCGAATAGTCCCGTACATCTTGTGCACCAAGAGCCGCAAACCGACGATACAGATCATTATCCGGCGCTGCTTTTAAGTCAGCCGGATGGCTCAGCGTTTGACTGATTTTTTTCATCATCATCTCCAACGCTTGCTTATTTTCGTTTTCCTGCGAATCTATCATTTCTTCTATTGCGGAAATATCCCCGCCCATCACTTTTTCGCTCGGATTACGAGCAATTGCCTCGTCTATTTTTTTCAATTTTTTTACCGCCATGGTTCTTTTGGCATTCAAACGATATAAATTCGTGTTTTGCTCACCGGCAGCCACTTGAGTTTCATCTTCGCTGTACGTTTCAAGATAGGCATATGCATTGGCAACGCCCACAAAATATACAGCTGTTAAAACCCATAATAATCTCATAGCTCACCCACTTTAAACTACTTAATTACCACCTTTACTTACCGTCACCTGATCGGCATCATAAACAATTTCCGTGCCTCCGCTTGTGCTGTAATCCACACCACCAATCCATGACGAATCGCCGCCATCTTGCATCATTTTAATCACGAACACCATGGCTGATAAAACAAACGTGCTCATCATAATATATGCCAACGTTGACCATTTGATTTTGTTAAAAATCGCCATAAACGAAAAAATAATCAATCCCAGGCCGGCTATAATGTAACCCACACCGGTTAGACCACCACCTACGATTCCGGCTTTGGTGGCTAATGTTCCCCAAATATCCGCATCACCTTCGCCGCCTTCTCCTTCGGCAAACGCCAAACGCGGCAATAATAAAATTGCCGCAAACACGAACATATTCAGTATTCTTTTTATATCTTTCATAGCTGCCTCCATTCCAATACCGTTTTAGCCGGCACCCTGTAAATCAGCAGCATCACCGCCGGCCAAATCTGCAACACCGGTTGCATATGAAATAACAAAAATACCGATTAAAATCGCGGCCAGCCACTTCCAATTAAAACTACCGAACATACCACCAATGCAAACGCAGGCCACGCCAATTGTCGCGGCCGGATAAATGATTTTACGCAATCCGTGGAAAATATCTTGCCCGGCTTTTTTCAAGCTGTCAAAAACAGCGTATGCCTCTGTTGTGTATAAAAATAAAGACAAGAAAAGCATAATGGTATATTTATTATCCCATAGAAAATTCTTTATTTTAATAAACAACATAATTTTTCTCCTCGTTCGCTTTGTTTCATCACTTTCAGCCGTTTCAATAATAATCACACAATTTTTAAATGGCATTTATTCGAGGGGAACGAGTCCCCTCGAATAACATTACAATATTAGTTCAAGCTATCTGAGAAGTCTGTGTAGCTACCATCATTCGTAGCGGTTGCGTAGTTCACAATAGCACCGGCGGCAGCCACAACAGCCAAGCCGAAACCCAATGCTGCAAACCACGGCCACTTAACCTTGCCGAAAATAGCTTGGAAAGCCAAAGCAATCAAACCGAAACCACCAATCACGAACACAACCAGTTTCGCATTTTGGAACAATTGGTTCAACTTACTTTTAGCCGTAGCGAAAACCGACTGACCACTGGTAGATACCGTCACAGCCATTGCCGGATCCATCATTACCAGCGTAAATAAGAATACCATTGCGGTAATGCTTAATATATTATTTTTCAAAAATTTCATTGTTTTTCTCCTTAAGTAGAATTTCTTTTACAATTATTATAATAGCGCAATTTTTCAAAAATTACCAGTTTTTTATTTTTTCATAACTTATTGTTTTTCCTATAAAAAACGCTCTGTAACAAAAATTTCACATTTATAAAATCGTATACACTACCGTTTTTAGCACTAAAAAGTAAATAAATTGATAACAAAATTCGTCCCGTTAAATACGTGTTTTTCTCTTTTCAAATTCTGTTTATTTTCGTTGCTTTTTCATCTACTTCTTTTGATATCATTCCTTCAATTTTTCCCTAAATCATTCTCATTTTCCCTCACTTCATTCTCGCACTTGTTGCGAAAACCTCCGCAAAAGATATGCCTCTCAAATTATCTGTTGACAGATATATTTGCTTAAATTATACAATATTTGTGTTTACTTCAGGCGAGCATTGATGAAAATAGGAAATAAAATATCAACTTTTTGTGCATAGATCTTCTGTGTTTTTTGTTGTTTCATCTTTTTGCTCGGTTATTTTTATTTTTGTATGCACTTATTTTACGGTAATTTTACCTTCCGGCAATTTTTGTTCCATGCCATGGCCATCTGGACAATGAATTTATCGTGGAAATCTGTTCTGTTAGCTGTTGTTCCTTTATCTCTAATTCCCGTATCCTGCCTTCTTGTACTTAACTATCGTTTTATATTTCTGCCGAACATTTATCATTTTTGCACCGACATCCTAATATATTAAGTTATACCACCTCGTTAATCACCGCCACCGTCGGCATTTTGATATTTACTTGCACTTCGAATTATACTCTGCCGCAAATCTATCAACAATTTAAGTTTTTATCATCGATTATGCTCCGACAAGGCGAATATGATACTTTCTTTGAAGAACACTATACAAATCCTGCACATTTGGACTTTTCTCTTGATAAACCTCACAATCTCATTGTGATTCTTGCGGAATCCTTGGAAAGAACATATTTTTCTCAAAATCTTTTGCCTCATTTGCAAGCACAGAATGCAACTTCAATCATCGGATATGCTGACCATGATGAAACAAATTGGACACAGTCCGGGTTAACCGCCGTTCTGTGCGGAATTACAAGTAAATTATATATGCCGCCTCGCTCTCTGTCTGCAAATTTAATCTGTATACCATCTGTTTTATCCCGGTTCGGTTATCAAACATATTATTTGCAGGGCACATCTTTATCCTTTGCTCTCGCAGGCAATTTTTTATCGGAACACGGTATGCAACTTCTTGAAGATATTGATAATACCAGAGCAGAAGGCTCCGATACCATTTACGCCTTACATTTTATCAATGAAGTGCAAAGTGATTCAATTTTACTTTCCCATTTCAAAAACAAAATTAAAGAACTTGCCGCCGATACCAAACCGTTTTTGGCGGTAACCATGACTATGAATACCCACCCGCATCACGGTCATGTAGAAAAAGATTGTCCGCAACAATATAAAGATATGCGTGACGCCATTCTTTGCACCGATTTGCTGCTTAATGATTTTATTGAATGGTTCAAAGCGCAAGATTTTGCCTCTGAAACAACACTTGTTATTGTAGGCGATCACTTGATGATGTATGGTGATATGTATCCGTATTTAGCCTCTGTTTCCAATCGTGAAACCCTTAATCTGGTGTTTTCTCCCGATACACCTCAAGGTAATATTTATAAACCTTTTTATCAATTTGATTGGGCACCAACCCTTTTGGAACTGGCTGGTTTTAAATGGCAGAATCATCAATACGGACTTGGCGTCTCTTTAATTTCAAACAACAAAACTCTGCGTGAAGAATATGGTGAAACGGGCGCTAATCGCTTATTATATAATTCCCACTTTTATGAAACAGTTATTAAACCGAAATAGTGCCGTTTTTTCTTTCACAGGCTTTTTTATTTTCATTAACTGTATTTTAACTCAATTCGTTGTATGTTCAAACAAAAGACTAGGCTATCTGCGCCCAAAAACGCGGGTAATCCTAATAATTTATAAGGTTTGTAAGATGCCGAAAATTGGTTTAAAATGCTTTTTAGGAAGTTTCGTTTTTTCACTTGCCGCCGTTGTTGCGGTTACCAAGGCATATTCTGTTTTGGCACAGGAGAATACTGAGCCGACATTTGAATTGGCCGATATTGAAGCAAAAAACATTAGGCTATTTACTCATGATGACGAATCAGACGCCATTTATGAAAAATTCAAGAAGTTAAATAATAAAGCAGTATCTTCAACCGCCCTACAAACGCAAAATAACACTGTTGATTTTTCGGAAAGTCAGCTTTATGCAAGCATTTCACCTACGGAATCGGTTTCGGAATCGACTTTATCCACAGGTGATGTTTCATCTGATTCGGAAAGTTCAATTTTTTATGCACCACCGGCAGAAGAAGAAACAAACTCTGTTGATGCCGTTGTTGCCACCGATAATGATAATGCACAGCCTGATGTTGCATCGGAATTACCGATTGAAGAAAAAGAAGTCCCTGCAACAGATACCGATTCCTTAAAAATTGTTGATGCTTCCGAGGCTGTTCCATTCCAAATTCCGTTGATACATAACGCAACAGCGCCAAACACTGGTGTTACTGTTTCCAACGAAGCTGAAACGCACCAAATTGCCTT